>JAADHY010000756.1 GCA_013151585.1 Planctomycetota bacterium | reverse complement strand
CCCAGTCGCTGAAGTCCGTCGGAATCGCCGACGCACAGACCGCTTGCAACCGGCTCGACTGGTCTTGGTAAGGCCCGTCTCCTTCCAAACCGGCCTCGGGCGGGACCAGTCCCAACATCGCCACGAGGTGAGCTCCGGCCGAGTTACCGTAGCCGCCGATGCGGTTCGGATCGACGTGGTACTTCTTTGCATGAGCTCGCAGCCACCGTACGGCGCACTTGACGTCCTCAACGCAGGCGGGAAAGGGAGCCTCGTCGCTCAATCGATAGTTCACGGTGATGCAGACATATCCTTTTTGAGCGTACTCGATCGCACCGTGCAAAAAATATCCCCGCCGTTTGTCACCGCTCCGCCACCCGCCTCCGTGGACGAAAACCAGGGCTGGTCGCGGGGGGCCTTCTTGGTCTTTCGGCATCACGAGATCCAAACGCCACGCCCGGCTGTTGCCCTCCCGGTAGGCGATGTTGGGGATAAACTCCAGCCCCTTCGGCAACCGCTTCCGCACCGCGTCGTCGCTGGGAATCTGCAAGAAGTTCTTCATGCGGCGGACTTGCCGCTCAAGATTGCGCTGAGCGGCTTGCAGCCATTCCGAGGTCACGGCCATCATGACCAGAATCATCACAAGCGAACACGCGAGTCGTTTCATGTTCTCTGGTCCTCCTTGGCCTTTGCCATCCCGTGTACCCCGGTGACCGATTGAGCCGCCCCACGGCAAGCCCAAACTCCGGCAGAACCGCGACCGAGCGAAAAGGCGGAGCCCGCAAGAGGACTGGCTGGGCTCTTTTACTCCTGCCAATGGCCAGGTTCGAAGCCAATTCCTTTTCGCGGACCGCAACCGCCCATTATCCAGCCTAAATTATTCGGACCGCCAATCTCCAGACAATTCCCAATTTCTGAAGAACTGTTTCTCGACGGACGCATCCGGTCCGAGCACGCGGCGACACCTTGCCTGCAAGTCGGTCAAGTGTGGCGAGCTTGCCTGACGGCGAGCCGGCGGCGCAAACGGCCCCAAGAGGGCCGATAAAAAAAGCGTGTCGGCTGGAGAAGACGCGGGTTTTGTTGCCCCTCCGCGGAAATCTCCGGTGGCCGATCGGCTCGTCTCCTTCGCCTCAGAGCCATCCCGTTCCAGAGGCCGCCTCCCCGTTGCTGTCGCCCCGGACGGAAAATGACACTCCAGCTCACCGCGCCATCCGGGAGCCACCGAATGGTGGGCGTAACATCGAATGTTGGACCGCGGTGAAGCGCCCAAGAAGCCGTCGGTCGGCGTGACTGTCCCAGCGAGACTCCTCCCAAGCCGCTCAGGACGGTGCCAACCGGATCACGTCAAGCCACTTGTAAGGAGAGTCCACCTCGATGACGTCCAGTTTGTTCGGACGGTTCGTCCATAGAGCCAAAGCGATCATGTATTGCCGGTCGCCGTCGTTGGCTCGCCCGACGACGATCGCCCACGGAGAGCCCGGCAAAGGCTGGCCCGCCACGTGCAAACCGCCGGCGAGCTGATGCCGGAATCCTTTGGCACTCAGTTGCACAGGCCAGACCCAGGTCTTCGGCTCGCAGAGCCGGTAGACTTTGCTCAATCCCGGAACCGCTTCATCCAGCAGGCGAGGGATGGCTTCCACATCGACCACGCCGCCCTCGCGGCCGAGGGGAGCAACCACAACGAGCCCCAGCCGAGCGGGAAGGTGGTAAAGACGCAGCGGAAAGGATTTGCTTCCTCCGGCTGATGCCGACAGCGTGGCCAAATCAAAGGCCAGTTCGGTCCGGCCCCGTTGCGACTTCTCGGGCTGACGGAGCATCCGGGCGATCACACGGACGACGAACCAAGCGATTAATAAAAGAAGAAGCCAGCGCATTTCCGGTCGTCCCAGCACACTGTGCAGTAACCGCTGAAGGGAAACGATCAGGTTCATTCGCATCTCCGCTGGCTGCGGGCTGCGTCCCCGGCCGACGAGCCGGTGACACCAGGGGACGCAGGTTCTGTCGAGCGCCGAGTATCGCAAAAATGGGGCGTGCGGCGAGGTGGCCGGGGTCGAGCGGAGCGAACCCCCGGAAGCCCCCGTGTGCTCCCCCGGCGCGCGAACGACGGCGCTGTTTCTCGGATTCTTCTCAAAAGGCGACGGGAGGCTCTCTACGGCCGTCTGCCGCCCCGAGCTGTCGGATGCACCGCCGCAGACCCGGCAGCCGAGTGGGCCGAGATCATTCCGCAGGCGATCCCGTCACCCCTTGATCACGCCAATTGGACAAAGCCGAGCGACTTTTCGAGACAGCCCGGCTTCGTGAACAACTTCAACGACGATATCGACGTCCTTGTAGGCGTCGGGCTGCTCTTCGGCCAAGCCGCGCCAACTGCGACATCGTGCCAAGACACCACGGTTGGCCAATTCTTGGTCGATTCGGCGCCCCTTCGCCTGCTTGACGGCTTGATTTCGGCTCATCAACCGACCGGCGCCGTGGCACGTCGTGCCAAACGTCTGCTCCATGCTGCTCGGTTGGCCGACCAACACCCAACTGGCTCGCCCCATGTCACCTGGAATCAACACGGGCTGGCCGATGCCGCGATACCGAGCCGGCACTTCCGAGTGGCCCGGGGGAAAAGCTCGCGTCGCGCCTTTCCGATGCACCCAAACGCGTTTTTTCCGATCGCCGATCTGATGCTCCTCGAATTTGGCGATGTTGTGAGCCACATCGTAGACGAGATTCATTTGCAGGTCTTCCCACGAACGACCGAAGACCGTCTCGAACACTTCGCGCGTCTGCCACATCAACAATTGACGGTTGCACCACGCGAAGTTGGCCGCCGCCTGCATCGCGCCCAGATAACGTTCTCCTTCCGGACTGTCGATCGGGGCGCAAGCCAGTTGCCGGTCCGGTAGCTCGATTCCATACTTCTCCGGCACGCCGCGCAGCATTTTCAGCGCATCGTCGCAAACTTGATAGCCCAGTCCGCGGGAGCCCGAGTGGATCATCACGCAAATGCCGTCTTTTTCTAATCCCATCACGGACGCAGCCTGCTCATCGAAGATCGCTTCGACGACCTGAATTTCCAGAAAGTGGTTGCCAGACCCGAGCGTCCCGCACTGCTCGGCCCCGCGATCCAACGCTCGATCGCTGACGAAGTCCGGCCGGGCCTCCGGCAGACATCCGCCTGCTTCCGTGCACTCCAAATCCGCCTCGGTCGCCAGCCCTTTCTTCAACAGATAGCGACAGCCTTCGTCCATCAGCGACCGCAGCTCTTTCTTCCCGAAATGGTACTTGCCGCCGCGGCCCACTCCGGCCGGTATCGCTCGGAACAACTCCTCGACCAGCGTCGAGATTTGTGGTTTCACTTCTTGGTACGTCAAGTTGGTTCGCACCAATCGCACGCCGCAGTTGATGTCGTAACCCACACCGCCCGGCGAGATGACGCCGCCCTCCTCGGGATCAGTCGCCGCCACTCCGCCAATGCTGAACCCGTAACCCCAGTGAATGTCCGGCATGGCCAGGCTCGCTACTTGGATGCCCGGCAGAGTGGCGACGTTGGCCACCTGCTCCGGGGCCTGGTCGCCGCAGATGTGCTGGAGCATCTCTTCGCTGGCGTAAATCAACCCGTCAACCCGCATCGCCGGTTTGTAAGTTCGGGGAATCCGCCAGCACCAATCCGTGACCCGTTCCAACGGACCTTTATAGCCCTGATTGGCCATCGTCTTCGATCCTCCCACACCATGCTCAAAGACTCTCGTCGTGCGGCACCAGCGCGGCGGCGTCCGGGTCAGGGCGTCACCGCATTCGGGCCAAAGTGCCCACCCAATATCATCGCGCGGAAAATGTCATCGCAGGGAAACGGTGATTACCTGCAGCCAGGCGCCGACTGACGCCAGCCACTCCTCTCGCCACACTCGACCGCGCGAACGGAAGAAAGCTCGCCCCGACCACTGCGTTGCCTACACGTCCAAAATGATTTCCGCCAGCCAGCCCCCCGGCTGCCACTCGACTTTCAGATTATGATACGTGATCGCTTTGATTTCTTGCAAAACGCGGTGGCGGTCGGGATCGAGCCGTTCGCCGCGGACAGCCGCCGTCAAGCCCTTCTCGTCGATTCGCACCCGAAACTGCGCAAATACGCGGGCTTCCTGTTCGAATAGGAACAACAATTCGCTCAACCAGTCCACCATCAGGTAGTCCAGTTCCCGCCCTTCTACCCGAATCGTCTGCCCTTCGATCGGTTGAACATCTTCGGGATTATCGATCAGCGCGGCCATGAGACCGCGGCCTGCTTCTTCGAAGAGCTGTTCGAGCTGCTCTGCGCGAACTCGCAGGCCGATGTCCGCCGTGTGATCGAAAATTTCGTACATACCGACTTGGCTCTCCAGTGCAAAGGCTGTCCGTCACTCCGCCGGACCGAGCCCTCCGGTTCGTCGAGACCATGATTCGGAACGCATCTCAGGGATGCGCACAGAGCCCCTGCCGCCCCCATTGGCGGCGTGC
>JAADHY010000606.1 GCA_013151585.1 Planctomycetota bacterium | reverse complement strand
CCTCCGTCGCCTCGAAAGCGGACGGCCCAGCGCGACGATGGCCGCGAGCCGTTCGACTTCCCCGGGAGGACCCATCGCAGCCCATCTTGCAGCAGCCAGTGAGCCCGCCGCTGTGCAGGCCAAGTTCGAGCAGACCAGCATCCGAGCCCAGCAAGGTGGCGACACGCCCGTGCGACCCGCATCGCATCTCGAAAACGCCTCGTCACCCCGTCAGCGGGTCCAGGATTTGATGCAGCGAGCCTACATCGCTCACCGACGCGGGGACCGGAAGGAAGCTCTCCGGTTAGCGACTGCAGCCGACCAATTGGCGAAAAGCCATTCCCTGTCCTTCGGACCCCACGAAGAAAGCCCCGTTCAGTTCCTCGCCCGGCTAAACGCCACCTCCAGCCAGCCCCAAAAAGCGATCGTCCCTGCTTCTGGTTCGCAGCCAGCGCCTTCTCCGATCTCATCTACTTCCTCCCCTCAGCAGAAGAAACAATACGTCCAGCAACTTCTCCGGGCGGCTCGGGCGGACATCCGAAACGGCCGGTATGGCGAAGCGCGGCAAAAGGCTTTGGCCGCGCGCCAGGTCAACGTGACCTATGGTCTGTTCGAAGACCGGCCAGAGCTGGTTTTGGCCGAATTGGATCGCCTCACGGGCGGAACCCAGGTTGCCGGCGGTCCGAAGTCGTCGCGAAGTTCTCAGACGGGAGCATCGACCGGCAATCAACAGTCGCCGAAGCAGTTGGCCATGGAACTGCTCATGGAAGCTCAGAGAGACTTGGAAGCCGGTCGTTACGCCGACGCCCGGACCAAGGCTCTGAAAGCCAGAGATTTGGATGTGGCCTACAGTCTGTTCGAAGTACGTCCGGAACATATTCTGGCCGCTGTAGAACGCCAGACCGGCGAGGTCTTGTTCGCTCGGACATCTGGCGCGACCGGATCGACACAGGCCAAACCGCAAGGGCGCAACCCCCGGCCGCCGTCGAGCCCGGCGCCGTCTGCGCCATCGCGGCCGGCATTGCCCGCCGATGCACCGGCTCTGGGCGGATCGAATCGGCCGAACGCCGCGGCTCTGGCCCAAGCGGACAGTGTCCGTCAGCAAGCCTTGGCTCTGTTGAATCAGGCTCGCAACGATCTCAAGCGAGGCGACTTGGCCGCTGCGCGTCAAAAAGCTCAGCAGGCTCGAAAGCTAAACGCCGTCTACCGATTGTTCGATGATCGGCCGGAGCTCGTTCTTGCGGACGTCGAACGCGCCGAGCAGAGCATGCGACTGGTCAAGAAGCAACGTCAGCCAGCGGCCCCATCCAAGCCCGTGGCCGATCGCAAGGCGAAAACAGCCGTCGCGAGCTCGGCCGCGCGACAAGCCCCACTGCGCAAACAAACGACCGCTCCAGCTCAGAATAAAGACGCACAACGCGAGCACGCGATGGCTCTGTTGCGTCAGGCGCGCGAGCATCTGCGAGCGGGACAGTTCGAGCAGGCTCGCCAAAAGGCGGAACAGGCCCAGAAACTCGACATCGCTTACGGATTGTTTGACGATCGGCCGGACTTGGTATTGGCCGACATTGAACGGCTGAAGACGCTACAATCTCCGGGCAAATCCTCCGGCACAGAGACGCGCGTCGCCCAGGCGAAACCGCAAAGTCCCTCGATAAACGATGCGGCCAAGTCCCGCCCGTTGCCTTTGCCGATGCCTGCCTCGAAGAAGGACCAACCCGGTCCGCAGGCGGCTCCGGCGAAGCCCTTGCCGCTGACGGCATCGGTGGCTTCCTCGGCCAACACATCGCCGTCGACTGCAAATTCAACTCCTGCGGCCAAGCCGTCTGCGACTCTTCCGCTCCAGTCCAAGTCGGCCGGACAGGTTGCGGCGACTTCACCGCCTCCCGCGCGGCCTGCCTCACCGACTCCGCCCACGGCAGCCGCTGAACCCACGGCGCCGGCGGACGGCAACGATGTGGGCGTGATTCGGCCGACGGGCGTCTCGGCGCTGGATTTGTATCGGCAAGGTGTCGAGCTGCTCCGCCGCGGCGACTCCGACGGAGCGTATCGCGCGTTCCTGCAGGCCTATCAATCGGGCCAGAAGCTCGACCCCTATCGGGCTCAGCAGCTTCAGGACTACCTGACGGAACTGGCACCGCAGCGGCGAGGAGGTTCGCGTCTCGCTTCCGGCCAGCTCCCTCAGCTTCCGACGCTGCCCGGCGCTCCCAACGCGAAATACGAAGAACAGAGTCCTCTGGACGTGGTCGCGCAGCAAAGGGCCGTTCAGTTTGATCGGCTGCGAAGCGAAGTCTTGAACGCCGTGTTCCGAGCGGAGCGGCTGCGCGAGCAGGATCCCGAGCGGGCGCTGCAAATCCTGGATCAAACCATGGCGACGGTCGAGAGCAGCGAGCTGGATGAACGCACCGTCGCTCCCCTTCTGGCCTCGCTGCGAAAGACTCGAGCGTCGATCGAAACTTACATGACCCAGCGACAGCCGATCGTCGACCTGCGCAAGCGAAACAAAGAGGTCGAGATGGCCATTCGTCGCGAACAGGAGCACAAAGTTCGCGTCGAACAGGAGTTTGCGAAATTGGTCGACGAATTCAACGAGTTGATGAAACAGCGGCGGTTCGCCGAGGCGGAAGTTGTCGCCAAACAGGCGAAAGACCTCGACCCGACCAATCCCGTCGCGGAAACCATGACCTGGAAGGCTCGCTTCGCTCGACGCATTGCTTTCAACGAGGACGTGAAAGAGCGAAAGGAGCAAGGTTTCATTGACCAGTTGGCGTCGGTGGAAGAATCCGCCATTCCTTTCGACGACCGGAAACCATTCCGCTTCGGGAATGATTGGGATGAAATCACCAAGCGGCGTCGCGACCGCTACGGCGTGGATAGCCGCATTCGCACGGAAGAAGAAAAGCGGATCGAGCGCAGCCTGACGAAGCAAATCTCGCTGCACTTCGAGAACGCTCCGCTTCACCAGGTGATTGACTACATCCGGACCGTCGCCGACGTGAACATCGTGTTGGATACCTTCGGACTGCAAGAAGAAGGAGTCACCTCCAATACGCCCGTTACGATCGACGTCGACGGCATCATGCTCAAGAGCTGTCTGAATCTGATGCTCGAGCCTCTGAACCTCGCTTACACGATCGACAACGAAGTGCTCAAAATCACCAGTCAGGTGAGGCAGCGAGGCGAGCTGGTTACGCGAACCTATCCGGTGGCCGATCTGGTGGTGCCGATTCCGAGCTTCTCGGTGCCCAATGGAACTCTGATGGGCAGCACGCAAATCACCGGTGGTTATCCCTATTCCCCCGGCTCGTCCATGAGCATCCCGCCGTACGGGGGCATGCAGCCGGTAAACGGTCAGTTCCAGGTCGGAGGAGATGCGGGCGGGTTTGGGATGTACAACCCCTGGCAACCGCCGGGCCAAATGGATGCCCAGTTGTCAGGCAGCGGGGCGGCCGTCGACTTTGACGCCCTCTCCGACCTGATCATCTCCACGATCGCTCCCGACTCGTGGCAAGAAGTGGGCGGCGAAGGGACGATCAAGCCGTTCGAAACGACCTTGAGTCTGGTCATTCGCCAGACGCAGCAGGTCCACGAAGAAATTCGCGATCTGCTGGAGCAATTGCGGCGTTTGCAGGACCTGCAAGTCACGATTGAAGTGCGCTTCATCACGGTGTCGGATAGCTTCTTCGAGCGGATTGGTATCGACTTCGACTTCGACGTCCAAGACACCATCGGCGGCCCGGACTTCGACGGCGGCGCTCTGGGAGGACAGCAAGGCGGCGGTGGACAACAGCAGCAGGGACAAGGCCCCGGCAACCCGCTTCCGCCCTTCGGCTCCGTCATCGGCGGCGGGCAACAGCAGCAAGGTGGTCAGGGGCAGCAGCAACAGCAACAGCAGCAGAACTTCTTCTTCACGCCGCCCCCGCTGCGTGAGCTGACCGATCGCGACAACTACCCGAAGCGCACGATCATCGGACTGGCTGCGCCCGGTCAATTCACACAGGATTTGGACGTGGCATTCCGTCAAGGATCGTTCGAAATCGGCGTGCCGGACTTCGGCAAGTTCAATCCGGATGCCGGCGTTCAGATCGGATTGGCTATCCTGAGCGACATTGAGACGTTCTTCTTCATCCAGGCCGCTCAGGGCGACGAGCGAAGCAACATCATGTCTGCTCCGAAGGTCACTCTGTTCAACGGCCAGACAGCGACGTTGAGCGACTTTGTCGCCAAGCCGTTTGTCACCAGCTTGATTCCGACTGTCGGAGCCTTCTCCGTCGGGTTCACACCGCAGATCACGACGCTGACGGACGGCGTGTTCCTCAGCGTGACCGCTGTGATCTCGGCCGATCGACGGTTCGTCCGCTTGACGGTCACACCGAACTTCACCAGCATCACGGGCGTCGAAACCTTCTCGTTCCTCTCTTCCGGCCTCGGCGGAGGCCTGGGCGGCGGTCTCGGCGGCTTCGGCGGCGGCGGTTTGGGCGGCGGCCT
>JAADHY010000363.1 GCA_013151585.1 Planctomycetota bacterium | reverse complement strand
GTTCACGGTTGGCAAAGGCCGAAGCCACGCACCCTTTCGGCAACGGCCTGGCGAACAAGTCCGATTCGGCGATCTCCAGATACGCCCACGTCCCGTCTTCTACCATCGGCAGGTACCGCTTGAGCCAACGAGCATGTGCCGGCCGGGTTTCGGGGTTCGGCGGAATCGAGTCCCACTGGCCGGCGAGATAAGGACCGTTGGGGTGAGCTTGGTAGTATTCCCAGGCCCTGCGGTAGAAACCGCGTTCCTGCACTCCTGGCAGACGGGGGATCGGAATCACGGCCCTTTCGCCGGTCACGGGGCGTCCCCCCTGAAGCAGCGGGAACTGCATGTAAGGGATCGAGTGCAAGAAATGGTCGTCCACGCTCTCGATTCTCGCCGAAGTCCCCTGGATGCAAGGAACCACGTAAGGGGTATGGTTCTTTGTCGCTTCGCGCAGCTTATCGGCATTGCTGACGTTCTCGCCAACCCAAAGGTAGTCGTAAACTTTGAGCCCGCCCGTTTGAGGCTGATTGGCGCGATCGGCATGCATTTTGTAAATGCCGCCGCGCCGTTTCACCTCGGAGTAGATGAGATGCAGAAGATCGGTCACCGCGCCGTCGTACTGAGGCGTTTCCTCAAAGGCGACGACTTCGTCCTCCGCAGGCTGCTTGGCACGCTTTTGTGAATTGGGAATGTACCCCCAGTCGTTGTAAAGGCCATCGAGCTCATAATCGTCCAGAATCCGCAACAGGCGCGGAAGCAGATAAGCCCGCCAACCGGGACTCGCCGGTGAACATCGGTCCAAATCCCACCAGCCGCCATACGACTCCCCGGGGCGCGACCATTCCTTGCGGTAATCCGGATCGCTGCCGACAAAATACCCGCTCGACGCATAGGCCAGAATCTTCATGCGACGCTGGTGGACCATCTTCACGAAACGCCGGAATCCCTGCGGATTGACCGCAGTCAACTTATTCCCGCCGAACATACCGTAGCGATCGTTCCACTCGTCCATCACCTGGATCAACTGGATGCCGTGGTCCTTTAAGCGGTCCAATTCTTGTTCGTCGTATTCTCCCGGCTCCCACCGCTTGCGGCTGGGATATTCGCCCATGTTGTAGACGCATTGGGCCGGGAGGTAGTTCGTAATCAGGTGCTTGCGCATACACGTGCGGATCCGCTGCGTGCAGTAAGCGATATTCTGGAGGCGGCGCCGGTGATCCTGCGCCGTGTAGCTGGCGAGAATCGCTGGCGATGCACCGGCGGCGGATTCTGTCCCGCGCCCGTCGGCCGCCTGCGTCGGGTTGATCGGGAGGCAAACGGCGGCGCCTGCCGCGGCCGCTGTGGTGCCCGCTTTGATGAATTCTCTCCTGTCCATGATTGACTCCTCTGGGAAAAGGGTGATGCCGCCGGCGAAAGTCTTCAAATCGCCCGTGCAGTGCAAATGTCGGGGACAGTGCCCACCAGACACTTCTCCTGACCTGAGGCGAAGCTGCAGGCACGGGGCGTAGTGCCGTCAGGGTAGTTTAAGGTTACGTCGATTGTGCCAGGGGGCCCATTGGAAGTCGGAAAAAATCAAGGTGGCTCTTCCTGAGGCCAATTCGAGGCTCAGACTGGCGGAGGACACCGTCACGCCTCAAGCTATTGCCTCTAATCCCGCCGAGGGATACCCGAACTGTAACCTTTCACAACCCGTGACGCAGCGCAGCACGGGGGGCGATGCTGCCGGCATGGGCGAAGCATGACACCATCTGACCCCACGTTCGAATCCGCACGGATGGGGATGTCAGTCGGACCGTTGTGATGCCTCCAGTGCGCGTAGCCGTTCTGCTGTGACCGTTTCGCTGCGCAGGTCGCCGAAAATGACTCGATAGTGTCCATCGGGCAGCTTCCAACGCAGCAGAATCTTCTCCTTGTCGTCCGGGCCGACGCTAAGGCCGTAACAGGCGGTGTCTGGGTTGCCGCGCAGGAAGGTCGAGGTCGTTGCAGCGCCGCGCGTCGGCGGCAAATTCGTAAGCTCTTAGCTCGACTCGTGCCAATCTTTGTGGTGCGTGGTCGGAGCTCGTGCGGAAGAACCGAAAAGAAAGCTCTCAAATCCGCTCTTTGCTGTCTATGCACCTCGCTCAAGCCGCATGAATTCACTCGCCCCCTGAGTCAAGCTCTACCAAAAACGGCAAGAGTCGAGGTAAGATGACGTTGCACGGGCAAGGCGTCGCACGATCTTCGGCTCGAGAGCTCGCTTTCCGGCCGATGCGGTCGGGTCACGAGAAGTTCGCCAAAAAGCCGACTGATCGCTTATTCCGCCGGCTTTGATCGCGGATGCCCCCACACTAAGCTGAGGTGTGAGCAAGGGATTTGGCCGAGGGGCTGTTGACGCTATCCCTTGCTGATACAACGGGCGCTTGGGGGTAGGCGTCTGGATGGCTCTATCCATGGCCAAGGCCTACACCACTGACAACCTCGAAAACGGAAAGGGACCGGACCATGCTGCTGAGAATTCTTCGTTCTTTTGGCATCGCGCTGGCACTGACGGGCCTGGGATCGCAAGGAGCTTCGGCCGAGCTGCTCATCGGCAGCGCGACGGCCGACATCACGCCGAAACTGCCAGTGGCTCTGGATGGACAGTTTCATTTGCGAATTGCCAAAACAATCGAGACGCCTTTGGAAGCCAACGTGATCGTTCTCGAGTCGCGTCGAGGCGGCCAGCCGGCGGATTCCGCCATCATGGTCTCGTGCGACCTGGTGTATATCACCAAGGAGGTGCTGGGCTCGGTGCGAGAGAAGGTCCGGCAGCGTATCACCGATTTGGACACGACCAAGATTTTCCTGAACGGCACGCACACGCACACGGCTCCGGTCACCGTGCCGGACAAGTACCCGATTCCCCAAGAAGGTGTCACACAGGTCGACGAGTACTGCGATTTTCTGGCCGAGCGGATCGCCGACGCGATTTCCAAGGCATGGAAGTCCCGAGCGGCGGGCAGCATGACGTGGGGCCTGGGACACGCCGTCGTGGCTTACAACCGACGGACCGTCTACGCCGATGGGCATGCTCAAATGTACGGACGAACCAACGTCCCTGAATTCCGGAACCTGGAAGGTTACGAAGATCACGATATCGACCAGCTTTTCTTTTGGGACAACTCTGGTCGGCTCATCGCCGTGGCAGTCACCGTGGCGTGTCCGACGCAGGAGGTCGAATCACGATCGGCGGTGAACGCCGACTTTTGGCACCCTGCGCGCGAGCAACTCCGCAAGCGGTTCGGGCCGAGGCTGAGCGTCATCAGTTGGGTCGGCGCCGCGGGCGATCAGTCGCCCCATTTAATGTATCGCCGAGCGGCCGACGATCGGATGCGGAATTTGAGGGGCCTGACTCGAGTTGAAGAAATTGCTCGGCGAATCGTTCGCGCCGTCGAAGACACTTACGAGGTGGTGCAAAAGGACCGCCACACGGATGTTCTACTCATCCACAAGGTCGAAACGCTGCGACTGCCTATGCGGCTGGTCACCGACTCGGAATACGCCGAGGCGAAGGCGATTTGTGATCGGCTGACCGCCCAGATCGAAAAGGATCCGAAGGCTCGCAATCGCCAGTTGCGCCGGCTCCGATGGTACGAAGAGACAGTCCAGCGGTACGAGCGGCAGAAATCGGAACCGCACCCGCAGTACGAAATGGAGCTCCACGTAGTGCGACTAGGCGACGTCGTCATCTGTACGAACCCGTTCGAGCTGTTTACGGACTATGGGATCCGGATCAAGGCGCGCAGCCCGGCGGTCCAGACGTTCGTGGTTCAATTGGTCGGCCCGGGCACGTACCTACCGACGGAGAAGGCCGTTCGCGGGGGCGGTTACAGCGCTGTGGTGCACAGCAGCCTGGTCGGCCCCGAGGGGGGGCAAATCCTGGTTGACCGGACGGTGAAGTTAATCAAGGCGTTGTGCGAGATTAAGCCTTGACCGGATCAACAGCCTTTGTTGCGCCTGCAGCGAAGCAGGCAAGAGCCTTTGTCGACGCCAGCGCACAGGCCGGTGCATTCAAGCAAGTTCGTGCCGACCGGCGGCGGAAGTCACCTCTCACCGGCGAGAGTCGCCAGCTTCTGTCGAACGTCTCGTGGGAGACCGGTGTGTCGACGGTCACCGCTCGGGCCTCAATGCTGCGTCACCGGTGTTGCTGCCCCAGTGGCCAGGGGCCTGCGTCTCAGCCGGTAACCGGTCAGGGGGCGTCAGACAATAGCGTGCTCATCTTGTAGGATGGACATTCCTGTCCGTCGCCTTTTTGACGGGCTAGAAACCCCATCGGACATCCCGAGCCGCAAAACTTATTCTCTAACGGTTCCGTCCGGCAACAACGAGGCAACGATCCCGAGCGATGCGGCGCACGACGGGGTTGTATGGCTGCACCGCCACACTCAGAAGTCAGCGTGCGAAACGAAGTCCCTTCTCCCCCTGGCCCGGGGGAGAAGGTGCCCGAAGGGCGGATGAGGGGGCACAATGGCTCGAGTCGGCGCAGAGGTCTTGAGAGGCGCTCCGCTCAGCCCGGGCTACCGCCAACGCAGTGAACGCAACGGGCTAGCGTGCGGTTCCTGCGGCCTACACGTTTTTGGGCCGGCAACGCGACCGGACGCTAGCGCGTTCCGCTCACGCTTCACGCTGCGCACCGGAGCCTCCCGCTTACTGGACCGGAGGCTAACGCCTTCCGCTTACTTACTGTTACTGTTTGACACCGATCGGAGAGCCCTCAGCCGGCCGCCTTCGGCGACCACCCTCTCCCGCACGCGGGAAAAGGGGACCGGTCCACTGCGGCCGGATGTCGAAATCACAAAGTGCGTCGTGCGCCCGACCGATGCGGCTCCGTCCGCCCCGTCCGCGGCGTTTCGTCCATTCTGCTTTGCGAAATCCGTGTGTCTCGAGCGCATTGAGCATTGAATCCGAAAGGGGAACGCCTAAGATATCGACCGGCGGGCGAGTTGATCCAGTGTGTCAAGGCACGGAGCCCGGACGAGACGGCGGACAGGGACCACCGGTGCTGATTGGGCAAAGCAGGTGCTATCGGCCGTGAGGCGTTGGCCCGTTGGAGGGCTGAGCGGTCTCTGCGTTTCTTTTCGACGAGTCCACAGTAGTCCACAACGTCATGCCCAGGGCGAGGCTGGGCGGAGGCCACACGGGAGTGGAGGGCCGGTGGATGCAAAGGCGAGGCCGCTTGCCGTCTCGGTCCGAGCCGCTTTTCCCAAGAAAGTCCGTAGTAAGACGGAGGGCGAGTCATCGTGTTTGAGAATGTTGCGGTTGTGGGGGCCACCGGAGCCGTCGGTCGAATCATGCTCCGACTGCTGGAAGAGCGGAACTTTCCGGCGCGCAATTTCAAGTTGCTGGCGTCGGCGCGCAGCGTCGGCATGACGATCGACTTCAAAGACAAACCGCATCGGATCGAAGAGTTGCGCGAGGACTCGTTCACAGACGTGGACCTCGTTATTTCCAGCACGCCGGACGATATCGCGGCGAAATATCTGCCCTTCGCGGTCGAAGCCGGCGCCGTGGTCATCGATGAATCGGGCTACTGGCGGATGAAGCCGGATGTTGCACTGGTCGTGCCCGAGATCAACCCCGAGGCCGCACTATCTGCCAAAGGGATCATTGCCAGCCCGAACTGTTCCACCACGCAGATGGTCCTGGCCATGAAGCCGCTTCATGACATCTCGCGAATTCGCCGTGTCATCGTCAGCACGTACCAAGCCGT
>JAADHY010000581.1 GCA_013151585.1 Planctomycetota bacterium | reverse complement strand
CTGGCCCAACCGACTCGATCGCCCCGTCCGGAACAGCGATGAACCCGACGCGGCCCGCGAACGTGGCCGGATTCTCGTTCAGATAGCGGATCAGCGGTGCCAAGTCGTCCATGACGAGCAACTGGGCGCGCGGTCCGAGCGCCACGTCGACGAAAGCGGCCTCCTCCAAATCCACCTCGACCAGGTCGGCCACGCTGCCCAGGATGTGACACCAAGGCGGATGGTCCGAGCTGGCGGCTCGGGCGAGGATGTCTTTCACCCCCAGTCCTAGTCCCTGCTGGCGTTCTTCCAGGTCCTCAAGCACGCTGCGGCGGGCGGCCGTGGCGCTGCGGCGTTCGCGCAGGTCTGCCAGCTTGTGCTGCGACCGGTCCTGGGCGGCCAGCGATTCTTCGTATTGGCGGCGTTGCTCGCGCAGACGGTTCTCGGCCTCTTGCAGCCGGTCGCGAGAAGCATCGACCAACGACCGCTGTTCGGCCAGAGCCTGCTCGGCATGACGAATCTTCTGCTCGACGTCTGCCCGTCGCTTGTCCGATTCCCCAAGGGCCTCGCGGACCAACCGCAGTTGTTCGTCCAGCCGCTCCAGTTGATTGCGACATTCGGCGATCCGCTGGATCAGCTCCGGCTCGCTCTGCCGAGCTTCCTGCAGGTCATCTCGTTGCTGCTGGATTTTCGCGCGGAGTTTGGCAAGCTGGTCCTCGCGCGATTCCAAGTGCGATCGCTGGCTTTCGTACTCGGCCTCGGCGTCCGCCAACTGCTGCCGAGCCTGTTCGGCCTGCTCGGCGGCGCGGCGGGCGCGAATAGCCATGGCCAGTCGCTGTCTCCGCAGCCGATCCAGCTCACCGACCAGTTCCTGCCTCCGCAAAAGCTGATTGCGGATGGTGGAGCGGTGACTGGCGATTTTTTCCCGGCACTGGCTGCTTTGGCGCTCGACCTGCCGGAGCGATTCGTCTTGGGCCGCCATCTCAGCCTCGATTCCGCCGAGCTCCTCTTCGAGCTCTTTTTGCTGTCGGCTGAGTTCGTCCACCTGCTCTTTCTGCTGCCGCACGGTCCGCTCCACCTCTTCTAATTGAGCGGACAGGTAGCGGTATTCGTCGGCGGCCAAGCCGAACCAGAGCCGACGGACCTGTTCGGATAGCTCGCGGTATTTGGCCGCTTTTGCGGCTTGGCTTCGAGTGGCGTTCAATTGGGCTTCGACTTCGTCGACAATGTCCGTTAGCCGCTCGACGTTGTGCGCAACGCGGTCCAGTTTGCGCAGAGCCTCTGTCTTGCGGGCCTTGTAGCGACTGATGCCCGCGGCCTCCTCGAAGACCATGCGGCGTGCGGCGGGGCTCGCCTGCAGAATTTGGTCGACTCGCCCCTGCTCGATGATGTTGTAAGCCGAAGCAGCGGCACCGGTTCCGAGCAGCAGGTCGCGAATGTCACGAAGCCGGGCCGGCTGGCCGTTGATGAGATATTCCGACTCCCCTGTGCGCCACAATCGCCGGCCGATTTGGATTTCGGTCGCTTCGACGGACAACCAGCCGCTGGTGTTGTCCAGCGTCATGGTGGCTTCGGCGAAGCTGCTGGGCTTGCGGCTGGCGGAGCCGTTAAAGATGACATCCGCCATTTCCTTGCCGCGCAAGCTCTTGGGGCTCTGATCCCCCAGAATCCACTTGATGGCGTCGACGACGTTACTCTTGCCGCTTCCGTTCGGACCGACAATGCATGTGATGCCGCCCGGGAAGTCGAACCGCGTCCGGTCAGCAAAGGTTTTGAATCCGAACAGTTCCAGCGACTTCAGCATGGGGACTCACGTGCGTTGCGACAGCAAAGGACTCCCAAGTTCCGGCGTGCCTGATCGCGGCCCGGCCAGCACGCGCTGCATGCACTTGCGAGCTCTTGACCGCAGAACCTGCGATGGTGCCAGTTTCCTGGTGTTCAGAGACGGTCGCGCCTGCCACTTGCAAAGGCGGATGACGCGTCGATGGGCTTGATCACGGGTTGGCAAACAGTTTGGAGCCCGAGAGGGCGAGGCTCCGGGAGAGCGCGTCGGGACGGCGGCGGTGTGGGAGCTGGGCCCCCGCTTGGACTTTCCGTCAGCAGGAACCTGCCCCTCAAAGCGACGCGTCACCCTCCCGCTGGGTCGCCCGATCGGTGATCCCGGTCCGCGTGGACTTTCAGTGCTGATTTGCGTCTTTTCTCCCTCCCAGCCAACGGCGGTTTCGAAGAAAGCTGAGCCAAGACGACGGTTGTCTCGGGGAATCGGACGCGGAAGTTCCGGACGTCGCGGTTCGGGCATCGGCCAACGTGGCTGTGCCTTCGGCGGAGCTGTCGGAAGGGGGCGAGGCTGTGCCGAGGTCCGGGGCGGCCGCGTGGCCCATGCCAACACTCGGACGCGGCAGTCCCTCGGAAGCCGCCGACTCGACCGGTCGGTTTTTCGATTGATCTTTCCGTTGAGCCGGTTTTGCCCGACTGGCCCGGGCGGGCGACCGCGGCGACGTGTCTCGGCGCGCAGCCGGTGCGGGACCGCCCGTGAACAGGTTCGGTTCCACCATGAGCCGCCGCGCTCGGCGCGCGACCGGCTCAGCTCCAGACCGACGCCGTTCGTACCGACGGCCCGCTCGAGGCATCGCATCGATCTCCAATCGGCTGGCGAGGTTGTGCTGTCTGTTGGCCTGGATCAGCATTTGAGCGACGTCGGGGTAGCTGGCTCCCAAATCGACCGCCGCGCGGATCACTTCGGCGATCAGCGTCGAAACGGTTCGCCGTCGATCCGGGCGACCAGGTTCGTACCGGCTGAGGGTAACTGTCTCGCTGCCCGGTTGAGCGGTCACAAGGATGTGATTGCCCGCTCGCACGGCCATCGGTGGCAAGAACTTTTGGTCGGCCCCGAACAGCACGATCTCAGCCCGCTTCCGGTGCGTCAGGTGGAGAATCGGCTCGCCGCGGGGGTCCAACACGTGCAACGAAAACTGGCCGTTCATCGATTCGCCTCGGATGAAGGGGTCGTTTTTGTCGAGCGTCCAAAGGGCCCGGAACGCCCCGTAACGTAGCTCCGCACTATCGTACACGTGGCCGGTTTCGTCTTGCTGCGCGCTGAGCAGATCGCGAAGGATCATGATCGATTCCGCCTCGTCCACAGCCGCCAGCCCGGCCAAAGCGTAGACTCGGAACGCTCGCTCCTTCAAAGCCGCTTCGGCCAATACCTTGAGCCCGTCCGTTTGGTTCAGATAAGCCAAGGCCATGGCCGAATGGAATCGGACCTCCAAATCCGGATGGTCCAAGGCTCGGCGCAGAATGGGTACCGCTTCCGTCCCGATCGCTTCCAACTGCAAGGCTGCCCTTTCGGCCGTTTCCGGCACATTCAGCTCGCTCTCCAACCGTTCCATGCGGAGCCGCCGCGCCACCGGCGTTTCCCGAAACGCCATGTTGCGGATGACTTGGAGATAGCGGGGATAGTTGTCCTTGTAGCGTTTGGGGACCTTCAGCCGAATGGTTTGATCGGTTTTGGCCTCAGCCAGCGGCTCTTTGATGCCGTGTCGATTGTAAGCGTGGAACCGTTGACCTATGCGGTTGGCGATCCGCCGTGAGTTTCGCACGCTGCGGAAGTCGCTTCGCAGATAGATAGTCAAGTCGCGGTTGGTCATCGAAATGCCGCCGCCGAGAATTCGGCCTCGGCGCAAGACACCGGCCAGGGTTTCCTCGTCACCATTGACGCCTGTTGAGATCAAGATCGGCCCCTTGGCCTTGGCCAAAACATGGCCTTCCAGAACACCTTGCCCGGGAACAACGGCCTGCTCGGCCAGAAATGTCTCCAACAACCAGCCACCATTCAAACTGGTGGCGTTGCTGCCTTCCGGCACTCGGACTTCTACGTCGAAGTGTTCCCCCTTCCGCACCAGCGGCGGCAAGTAAGCCCGAACGATGACTAACGCCGTGTTAGGAGAACTGAGGATTTCGTTCGGATGAGCGATGCCGCGCCGTTTCATTTCTTTGTACATTCGCGTGCGGTAGACGGACGGCGGAGGATCGCCGCCCGTTCCGTCCAACCCCGTGACTAAGCCCACCCCTTCCAACGTCACCAGGTTCAACCCAGCAAAACTGATGTAGTCGCCGATCAGGGGGGTTTCGACTTTGGTTTCGAACTCGTCCGAGTCATTTTTTTCCGGGCTTTGGGACCGCCATTCGGGCAGAGGCCACGGCCATTGCGGCAGATGCAGGTTCTGGCATCCCGCCAGCGCTGTCAGGCCGACCAACAAGACGGGCCAGCCAACGATCCGTCGGAACCCACGAGCTCGATTCATCGTGTCACCGTTTTGGCAAAGACTTTCGCGAAAGGAATTTGCGACGGCGGAGGAACGAGGGATTTCGCATCCGATGCTTGGCGGCGCCGAAACGGATCGGGCGGCGCAACCAAGAACCGGATGGCCCCGGTTGGTCGGATTGGCCACCGACTGCGCTGAAGCCGCCTTCTCCGAAGTTCATCGCCCGTCAGACGACTCCGGAGACGGACGACTTCGGCTTCTGCCGAGTGCAAAGGGCGATCCCGCGCAGCGGGTAGGTTCCGACCGTCCGCATACGTCGACCGGTCTGGTCGGGATGGAAAGGCAAAGGAGAGAGATAGGCGAAAACGGCGGGGAGAATACGGTTTTGCGACAAGCGGGTCAAGGTGAGTTCTTGGGTCGTGTGTGAGCGCGTGTGAGCGATCTGAGCGTCTGAGCGAAAAAGAGTCCACGCTTGGCACGCCACCCCTTCCAGCTAACGAGCCGCCGTGCTATGAGACTCCGGGAGACAACGAATTGTTCCCAGATCGGGGCCGCACCAACCTACCTTGTGCCGGGCTTGTTTCGCCCCGCGCCGCTAAGCTCTGCAGTAGTCGATGATCCGAGCGATCTCACTTCGGAGGTGATGTCGGTGGACGATGCGATCGATGAAACCGTGTTCGAGTAGAAACTCACTGGTCTGGAAGCCGTCCGGCAAGGGGGTCTTGACTGTGGCCTGAACAACCCGAGGTCCGGCAAAACCAATCAGCGCTTTTGGCTCGGCCAGAATCACATCGCCGAGCGACGCAAAGCTGGCAGCAACGCCCCCCATGGTCGGATTGGTAAGCACGGAAATGTAAAGTCCCCCCGCCTCGTGGTACCGGGCCAAAGCCGCGGAGACCTTCCCCATTTGCATCAGCGAAAGGATGCCTTCGTGCATGCGAGCGCCGCCGCCCGAGCCGCTCACGATAACCAGCGGTAACCGTTTTTCGGTCGCCGCTTCGATGGCGCGGGTCAACTTCTCGCCGACGACCGACCCCATGCTTCCCATGATAAACGCCGAGTCGGTGATGCCGATCACCAGCGGCCGGCCTCGCATGTAGCCGCGCCCGGTGATGCATGCCTCGCGGAGCCCTGTTTTCTTTTGTTCGGCCTTCAGCCGGTCTTTGTAGGGCTTCTTGTCGACGAACTGGAGTGGGTCACAGGGTTCCAGGTCCGCGAACCATTCTTCGAAGCTGTCCTCGTCCAAAAGCTGCTTAATCCGCGTTTGCGCGGGCACATAGAAGTGATGACCGCAGTTGGGTTCAGGACAAACGCCCAGGTTGCGCTCAACGGCTTTCCGGAAGACCGTGGCCTTGCATCCATCGCAGCGCATCCAGAGCCCTTCGGGCACCCCGCGTTTAGGACGTGTCACGTGAGTGGCCCAAGAAGCCAGATTCGGGTTCCGTGACGAACTCATTCAATCTTTCTCCGTGCGGAATCGCCCCGACCAGCGCCGACCGTTTCGCCTGCCGCCGTCACCCCTCG
>JAADHY010000021.1 GCA_013151585.1 Planctomycetota bacterium | reverse complement strand
TGAGCTGAGCCAGGTCTTCGATCGAATAGATATCGTGGTGCGGCGGCGGGCTGATCAAACCGACGCCCGGCGTCGAGTGACGAGTCGCCGCAATGATCTTGTCAACTTTCCGGCCGGGCAGCTCACCGCCTTCGCCGGGCTTCGCCCCCTGAGCGATCTTGATTTGGATTTCGTCCGCGTTGGTCAAATACCAAGCGGTCACACCAAACCGGCCCGAAGCGACCTGCTTGATGGCCGAGCGTTTCGAATCGCCGTTGGGCAACGGCCGGAACCGACTGTAATCTTCGCCGCCTTCCCCCGTGTTGCTCCGGCCGCCGATGCGGTTCATGGCAATGGCGAGCGTTTCGTGAGCCTCGGCGGAGATCGAACCGTAACTCATCGCGCCCGTGCAGAACCGCTTGACGATCTCTTCGACCGGCTCAACCTCTTCCAGCGGGATCGGATCGCGCTTCTTGAATCGCATCAAGCCGCGCAACATGCACTTGCGATTCGATTCCTCATTGACGCGGCGCGCAAACTCCCGATAGGCCTCGCGCCGGCCGTTGCGAGCCGCGTCCCGCAGGTGGGCGATCGTATACGGGTTCCACGCCCGCATCTCGCCCTGGCGCCGCCAATGGAAGAATCCGGCATTGGGCAGCCCATCGACCAAGGCCGCTCCCCGTTTCGGATACCCAATCTCGTGACGGCGCACCGCCTCTTCGGCCAAGACGTCGAATCCCACGCCCTTCAACCGGCTGGTCGTCCCGGCGAAGCACCGCTCGACCACCTCTTGATTCAGCCCGACCGCCTCGAAAATCTGGGCCCCCTTGTAGCTTTGCAGCGTTGAGATGCCCATCTTGCCCATGACCTTCAGCATGCCTTTGGCGACACCGAGCCGATAGCCGGCGACGATCTTTTCGTCCGTCCAGCTCTCGTCCAGGATGCCGTCCTCGCGCGCCTTGCTCAACGCCTCGAAGGCCAGATACGGGTTGATGGCATCGGCCCCGTAACCAGTCAGCAAGCAGTGGTGATGCACTTCGCGTGCCTCGCCCGATTCCAGCACGATCCCGATCCGTGTCCGCAGCTCCTTGCGAACCAAGTGATGATGCACCGCGCCGCAGGCCAGCAGCGAACTGACCGCGACCCGATCCGGCCCGACAGCCCGGTCCGATAGGATGATCAGCGCAAAGCCGTCCGCGATGGCCTGCTCCGCTTCCTCGCAGATACGATCCAGAGCTGGCCGCAGTCCGGCCACCCCCTCGTTCCGCGGATAGGTGATGTCGATCGTGCGAGTTCGCCAGCCGCGATAGTCCAAATGCTTCAGAGCCGCCAGCTCCTCGTTGGTCAGAATCGGATGCGGGACGGCCAACCGATGACACTGCTGCTCGGTCGTGTCCAGCAAGTTCCCTTCCGGCCCGATGTAGCACTCCAGCGACATGATGATCTCTTCGCGGATCGAATCGATGGCCGGATTCGTGACCTGAGCGAAAAGCTGCTTGAAGTAGTCGTAAACCAGCCGCGGCTTGTCGCTCAAGCAGGCCGGTGCGGCATCTTCGCCCATGGAACCGATCGGGTCTTTCTTCTGATGCAGCAGCGGCACCAGCATGAACTGAAAGGTTTCGGTCGTGTAGCCGAACGCCTTCAGCTTGCTCAGCAGGGTCTCCTCGTCATGCCGTGGCGGAGGCTCGGCAGGCGGCAGGTCTTTCAGGAGCAGCCGCTGGCGCTCCAGCCACTTCTTGTAAGGCCGGCGGTTCGCCACTTCGTGCTTCAGTTCCTCGTCCGGGACCAGTCGTCCTTCTTCGAAATCGACCAGGAACATTTTGCCCGGCTGCAGCCGTCCCTTGAACTTCACGTTCTCCGGTTCGATGTCCAGCACGCCGACCTCGCTGGCCATGACGACGCGGTCATCGTGGGTCACGTAGTACCGGCTCGGACGCAGCCCGTTACGGTCCAGAACGGCTCCGATGTAATGCCCGTCGGTGAAGGAGATCGACGCCGGACCGTCCCACGGTTCTTGCAGGGCCGAGAAGTACTCGTAAAAGGCCCGCTTGTCCTCAGGCATGGAATGATGGTTCTGCCACGCCTCGGGGATCATCATCATGACCACTTCTTGCAGCGTGCGGCCGCAGTGGTAGAGGAACTCCAGGGCGTTGTCGAAATTGCCCGAATCAGAACAGTGCGGCTCGATGATCGGAAAGAGTTTTTTCAAATCCTCGCCGAACAAGTCGCTTTTCATCACGCCTTGGCGAGCGAACATCCAGTTCATGTTGCCGCGCAGCGTGTTAATTTCGCCGTTGTGACACATGAAGCGGTTCGGCTGAGCCCGGTCCCAGCTTGGGAACGTGTTGGTCGAAAAACGGGAGGGGACCATCGCCAGGTTGCTGGCGTAATCGGGATCCTGCAAATCGAGGTAGTACGGAAAGAGCTGCGTCGCTTTCAGCATGCCTTTGTAGACGATCACCTTGGTCGAAAGCGAGCAGGCGTAGAACATTAAGGCCTGGCGCAGGTTGCTGTGTTCGCGCAGCCGGTGGCTGGCCAGCTTGCGGATCACGAACAACTGCCGTTCCAGGGCCTCCTGATCCAGCCCATCGGCCGCCGCGACAAAGAGCTGCTCGATGACCGGCTCGCAGGCGAGCGCGGAGGGCCCGATGTCCGCCCCTTGGGCATCCGTCGGCACCGGTCGCCAGCCCAAAAGCCGCTGGCCCTGCTGTTCGATGATCTGATTGACCGTCTCTTTGCAGATGCGGCGCTCTTCCGGATCCGTCGGCAAAAAAATGATGCCGACGCCGTACTTGCCCCGCTCGGGCAGCGTCACCCCGAGATCCTCACGCGCGACCTTCTCCAGGAACTCGTACGGCAGTGCCGTCAGAATTCCAGCTCCGTCGCCCGTGTTCGGCTCGCAGCCGCACGCGCCCCGGTGCTCCATGTGGATCAGAATCCGCTTGGCGTCGTCGATGATCTGGCGGGACCGTCTCCCCTTGATGTGGGCCACGAAGCCGACGCCGCAGTTGTCGTGCTCCTTGGCCGGATCGTACAAGCCGCGAGCCTGCGGAAAGAGCTCACGTCCCAGGCCGACCAACCGCCGATCCACATCAATTCTGCTTTTGAGTTGAGTCATTGTCCCAATCTTTTCCCCAAAAAACTCCGTCATGATCGCAGCCGGCGCGCAGCGAATACGCACAATCATCCCTGCGGGCGCCCGACTTCGGCGAAAATCAGCTTGCAGAATGGGATTCCGCCGACGTGGCTAACTCTCCAGATGCGACTTCCCGCGACTCCTCGTCCGAGTCGCCTGCAAGCGAAGGCGTTTTCGGATCGCCAGGAATCCCTTCCGAGTTGCCTCCCCACTCCGCCGGCGATCCGTTATCAACCGATTCCCTCAACAGTTCCACGAACTTCAGACAGGGCGTGGTCAGAGCTTTGTGTCGCTTGTGAATGATTCCCAGCGGCCGGTACCATTCCACGTCCTGGAATGGAATCGCCACCAACGTGCCCGACTCCAGCTCGCGCCGCACCGTCGGCACGGGTAGCACCGTAATGCCCGATCCAATCTCCACCGCCCGCTTGATGTATTCGATATTGTCGAACTCGTGAACCACATTGACGGAAACTCGTGCCTGACGCAACCACCGGGCAATTTTCTTGCGAATCGTCAACTGGAACGAAAACGCCACAAATCGCTGGCCGTCCAGCTCGCGAACCGAAACCGACTCCCGGTCCGCCAACGGGTGCTCCGGCCAAACGACCACCACCATCGGCTCCTTCCGCCAGGCAATGCTCGCAATCTCGCCCCCCTGCACGCGGGAAAGAGACCATCCCCAAATCCGCATCGTCGTTCAGAACCCGCTCGTAGACCTCGTCCGGGTGCAAGTACTCCACCGATAGCTCCACGTCCGGGTACAGCGACCGGTACCGGCGGACGTGTCCGTGCATCTGCAGCAGGCCGATCGAATAGATCGAGGCGATCCGAACCCGTCCCGCCACGCGGTTGCCCAGACGGCGGACCCGATCGTCCAACTCGCGGAATTCCGCCAGCAGCTTCCGGCATCCCTCGAAGTACACTTCGCCCGCCGGAGTCAGCTCCAGGGGCCGCTTGGACCGGTCGATGAGCAGCGTCCCCAGCCGCTCTTCCAACATGTGGACCGCCTGGCTAACGGCCGACTGCGAAACCTGATTCGCCTCGGCCGCCTTCGAAAAACTGCGGCGAGTCACCACATCGCAAAATAGTTCCACGTTGCGAAGATGCATGCCCCGAAGGCCCTGTTATCAAAAATCGGAATGCCTAGCCCAAAACAGTATCAATTTTTCGAATAATTAGTGTAGGCGCCTTCCAAGGCTCCCGTCAAGTCCATCGACACAAGCTCGCTGGCGGATGCAAAACGCGATCGGCGCCCATTTGGGCCGGCAAACGATTCGGAAGCTAGGTCACCGCTGGTCCGTTACGCGGATGCGGCGTTGCGACCGCCTGCATCCGCGCCCTGAGCGAGTCGCCCGACTCTTNNNGAACCCCTTTCCTGGAAACCTGTTATGACGAGCCCTCCGTCTGACGTCTGCGGCGTCTATCCCGCGAGCTTTCGTGGCGGTCGCGGAGCAGACAGCCCAGGGGGTTCGATCCAATCAGTCTCTTACCGGGTACTGCCCCGCCAGACCTCGACTTCGCAGCAAAACCAACGGACTTTTGCTCGGGACTTGAATTGTTTGGTCTGTTCGGTCCATGATCTTGCCATGGTGGGTTCCTCGCCGGGAAAAGAAAAAAGCCCTCGCACGGAGCAGCGCAACAGCTTTGACGACAGCAGCTTCGCTCGCCCCCAACGTCCGATCGTTTCATCAGGCCGGCCATTTTCCTTGGACGTTCCCGCGGGAGCCCCTGTGAGTCCTCTGGCGTTGCGAGCGGCTTATGGACGAGCCCCGTCCACAACGCCGGGCGCGGCGCGAGGCTGGGTACGGACGGTGCCCGGCTCAGTTATTTCCTGCCAGGTTCTCGTGTGAAAGACGAATGACCACTCATGCGATTGATCGATACTCACTGCCATTTGGATGAAGGCGCTTTCTTGCAAGACGTGGATGACGTGATTGCGCGGGCCGTTGAAAACGGCTTGGAAGCGATGATCACGGTCGGCACGACGGCCGCCAGCAGCCGATTGTGTGTGGAGTTGGCGGAAAGGTATCCCGCTGTTTTCGCGGCGGTGGGAATTCAGCCGAACTATGTAGCCGAGGCTCAGCCGGGTGATTGGGATACGATCGAAGAATTAGCGCGGCATCCCAAGGTGGTGGCCATCGGCGAAACGGGTCTGGATCGGTACTGGGACTTCACGCCGCTGGGGCTGCAACGCGAATTCTTCCTTCGCCACATCGAGCTGGCTCGGCGATGCGACTTGCCTTTCATCGTGCACTGCCGAGAAGCGGAAGCCGATGTCGTCGCCGTTTTGCGGGAAGCGGCCGCGGTCAGCCCATTGCGGGGCGTGATGCACTCCTTCAGTGGCGATGCTGCGACGGCCAAGGTCTGTCTGGCTTTGGGGCTTCACCTTTCCTTCTCCGGCATGTTGACTTACAAGAAAAACGAGCCGCTCCGGGACCTGGCCCGCCAAACGCCTGCCAATCGGCTTTTGATCGAGACTGACGCTCCGTATCTGGCCCCCAGTCCCAACCGGGGCAAACGGAATGAGCCTTCCTATTTGCGATACACCGCCGCCCGTCTGGGCGAAGTCCGCGGAGTTTCAGCCGATCAGGCCGCCACGCTGACCGCTGACAACGCCCGGTCGCTGTTTGGGTTGCCGGCCGATCCAGCAGGGACAGCGGAGTGAGCATCGCTTCCGGAGAGTAATCTGTGCCGGGGGATTGCCTCCCACCCCGGGCGATGGCGTTCGCTTGATCACGTCCAGGGACTCAAGAACTCAAATGGTAAGTCATTCTCGCGCAGAGACGCAGAGAACGCCAAGATTTGAAATGATTTCCGTTTCTCCAGACGGAGCGTTGCTTCGTGCGGGGGATGGCGCCTCTTGACGTACCAGGAAGGAGCGACCGGTGCCTAAAGTTGTTCACAGAGACAATGTTTTCATCTCCCTCCGCGGGCTCCGCGCCCCTGCGCGAGAGTCTGATCCGGATGAAACCTGCCCTTTGAGTTAAGAATCTTGCCGAGCAGGACGGCGACCCGGACGGCCCAAACGAAAATGCCGAAAGCCAACACCCAGTATCCCACGCTGTTCATGGCAACGGGCCACGGTCGGCGAACCATCGAGGCTTCGCGGTGGGCACGCGGGCGCACAGCGCCCACCGGGCTCAAAGGTTTCGTCGGCAGAGTGGCGGTGGGACGGTCCGAACAGGCGACCAGTCAAATGGACGAAAAGGGGTGTCGCTCCACGTTCGCGCTTTCCACGTCCGACCGGTGCGTCCCCTTTAAGGGTCCGCGCAAAGAACTCCTCTTCCCGATCTGCCGTTATAACATCTCGTGAAGGCGTTTTTTCGATTCCGGCAGCGACTGCGTGGACCTCTCTGGGATTACCGTGGCCGCATTGCATCCTCCGCGGCCCAGCCCCTGAAAACGAGGGTCAGCGAACAGCCGATCTTACCCAGGTGAGTTTCCGCTGCCCCGCCAGTCTCTCAATTGCCTGCCAGCCTCCTCGCGCGGCCGCCGTCCCTGTCCGACCACTCCTTCCACCGCACAGCAAACGTACCATCGCCGGAAATTCCCGCTCGACATGTGAGCCCTCTTGGCGCCGGAATTCCGAAATGATATCGTCTATCGTCGATAGACGATGGAGACGATGTCATGCCGAAACAACGACGTTGTGCTTCGAAAGGAAGGGCGGTCCGCGTGGAGTTGCCCGATACGCGGAGAGACGACGAGCAACTCGCCGCGTTGGCGAAGGCCTTGGGCCATCCGCTGCGCGTGCGAATTCTGCGCATTCTGGCCAGCCACGAAGGGTGCATTTGCGGTGAATTGGTCGACCGGCTGCCGATCGCCCAATCCACGGTGTCACAACACCTGAAGATCCTCAAGGATGCCGGCTTGGTCCAGGGAGAAATCGACGGGCCGCGAGTCTGCTACTGCATCCGGCGGCCTGCGCTTCGGAAGCTGAAAAAGCTTGTCGCGGGCCTGTGACAGCCGAGAGGCGCGTTTCCACGCAAGGGGCAGCGTTCCCACGCAGAGCGCGGGAACGAGAGGAAGGGTGGGAGCGGGAGGAGACGAGCGGCACGCGGGGCACCCGGCAACGCGAGGGACGCCCCGCGGCTTCGACCCCGGTGCGGGCCGAACGGATCACCACGGCCCGGGCGATACGCGGGAAGCAATCACGCGGAAGGAATCTGTAATGAATTCAGACCGGTGCGAAAAGAGGCACAGCCGAGGCATTGGTTTCTTCGAACGCTATCTCACGCTGTGGGTCGGGCTCTGCATCGCGGGCGGGATCATCCTGGGCAAGGTCGCGCCCGAGCTGGCCAGGTCGCTGGATCGGATGGCCATCTACGTGGGCGAAGCGCCGGTGGTGTCGATCCCCATCGCGCTTTGCCTGTTCTTCATGATGTATCCGATCATGGTGAAGATCGACTTCGCCGAAGTGCTCAAAGCCGGCAAAGCCATGCGTCCGGTAAGCCTGACGCTGTTCATCAACTGGGCCATCAAGCCGTTTACCATGTACGGCATCGCGCTGGTGTTTTTGGGGACTTTGTTCGTTGGCTTCATCGGCCCGGACGCGGTGGATCACGTGAAGATGCCGCTTGGTGTGAATCTCGAAGCAGGAGCCGTCTATGGATCGGGGCACGTTGTCGTGGTGGGCGGACGAAAGATGCTCGAAGTCCCGCTGTGGCGCAGCTATCTGGCCGGTTGCATTCTCCTGGGGATCGCGCCGTGCACGGCCATGGTGCTCGTCTGGGGCTATCTGGCGCGGGGCAACGACGGCCACACGCTGGTCATGGTCGCCATCAACTCGCTGACCATGCTGCTGTTGTATGGCATTCTGGGCGGCTTCCTGTTGGGTGTAGGCAAGCTGCCGGTCCCGTGGCAGGCGTTGCTGTTGTCGATCGGCATCTACGTTGCTTTGCCGCTGGTCGCCGGATATCTGTCGCGCAAGTGGTTGATCGCGACCAAGGGGCAGCGGTGGTTCCAAGAGCGATTCCTCCCGTTCCTGACACCCGTGACGATTACCGCGCTGCTGATCACGCTGGTGCTCTTGTTTTCGTTCAAAGGCGACGTGATCGTATCGAACCCGCTGACGATTCTGTGGATCGCGATTCCGCTGTTCATCCAAACGGTCTGCATTTTCGCGCTGGGTTATGCGCTCGCAAAGGCGCTGGGGCTTTCCTACGAGAATGCCGCACCGTCGGCCATGATCGGGGCGTCCAACCACTTCGAGGTGGCGATCGCCACGGCGACCATGCTGTTCGGCCTTTCGTCCGGTGCCGCGCTGGCGACGGTTGTGGGCGTGCTGATCGAAGTGCCCGTCATGCTGATGCTGGTGAAGTTTTGTTTGACGACGCAACACTGGTTCCAGCGCGAGTCCGCCGCAGCACATCGACCTCTTCCTTCGGTCGACTTGAATTGAGAGGACCTTTCGTCTCCGTTCTTTGCAATCATGCGAAACGGGCTTTGAAATGGCCACGAATGTTTCACTTGGTGGTCGCCGCGGCTGTCGTCTGGGCGCGGTGCGAAGCACGGTCTTCGCTGGTGGTAGAGCTGCAGAGTTCTTTCGACGCGTTGGTGTCGATCGATTGCAACCAAAGTCGGCCGGCGTGATCTCGTCGGACCAGTTACGCCGACGCCGCGTCCGGCCCCGCCCGCCCGAGCAACTCCTCGCGCACTGACTCCGGCGCCGCCTTCCAGAAGCAGAAG
>JAADHY010000671.1 GCA_013151585.1 Planctomycetota bacterium | reverse complement strand
ACGAAAGCTCCAATCAATGGCCAAGCGTCCCCAACTTCTACGCGGACTCTTCTTCCGTTGTTATGTTGCAGATTTTTTGGGATGAGCCATATGGCTAGTGCATTAGTGGTGTGCGCAGCGGTTGGAATGGTGTCAGGAGCCGCACCGGCCGCAAACCAAGCAGCAAGTTCCGGCCAACCAAAGCCCGCGTCCGCAAAAGCGAAAACGCCTCAGACCAGCTCCCGACCCACTTCGGCTCCGTCACAACCCGCTGCCGACAGGTCGACGGAAAAGCCGAAGGAGAAACCCGAGGTCAAGAAAAAAGCTTCTTCGACCGCGGACAAGGCAGCGGAAGAAAAAGCAGCGGCGCAGCAGAAGGCAGAACAAGAAAAACAGCAGCGACGACAGCTCATCCAGCAACTGAAGTTTGACCGCCGGCCGACGACCATCCTGAACGTGTGGGCCGGGCGCGACAAGAAGGAGAAAAAAGAGACGAAAGAAGCCGGTTCGCCAGCGCCTCCCAGAGCTCCTCCGGGGCGACCGCCCGCCGGCACAGCCGGTGCTTCCAAGACTCCTTCGTCGAAGGCTATGGCCGAGTTTCAGCGACAGTTGGACGAGCTGAAGCGGATGGTGACGCTGGGGCGATGGAAAACCGTCAAGGAACGGCTCGGCAAGTTCCGCGACGATGAGCCCGCTCTCATCTATGACCGCATGATCGCGACGCTCGCAAGTTCGACGAGCCGCAGCGTCGGAGCGCCTTCGCTACCTGCGCCGTCCGTCATGCCGGGCGGCGTCGCAAGCGTCGGTGCGGTAATTGGCATGGGAGCACCGCCGCCCGGCGGAGCCGGACCGCCGGGAGCTACCAGAGGCCGGCGAGGCAAAGAGCAGAACGTTTTTGCGCCCGAAGACGTGATCGGTCTTTTACTGGCCGCCCCCAAGCAACTCACAGACAGCCAGATCAAACAGCTTGGACGCATCGCGGCATCCGCGGTCGCTGCAGGGGCCGAAAGCGAAACGATCGCCAGCATGCTCCGCGAGCTGCTCGGTCGTGACGATGCGCCGCCGTGGCTCGATGCTCCTTTGCTGGTGGAGCTGTTCTTCGCCGGCGGGCTGAGCCGCTACGTCGAACCGCTCTTGCCGCCCCTCGCCGAAGCCATCCGAGAGAAGAACCTCAACGCGCTGAATCATTGGTGCCGTTTCCTGGAGGATCGTTACCGGCGCGAGGGCAAACGATCGGACCTCGAGAAGACCTGGGAGGTGACTCAAACCTTGCTCGCTGCGGGGACCACTGACGACGAAGAAACGAACAAAGCCTTGCGCCGCTGCGTCGAGCTGGCCCAAAAACTTGAGAAAGAACTGGGGATGAAGTGGCTCGAAGACAGCTTCACCGAAGAGCCGCAGCGGGGGATCGCCGTGTTGGCTGCAATCGGAACGTTTTATCGCGACAACTGGCAAGCATGGTCTCAAACACCGGACCGGCGACGAAAAGCCCTTACGCTGCAGAAAACCGCCGTCGAGGCGTTGATCCAGGCGGCGCCGCAGCGCGCCGACCAGTGGCAAGCGACCTTGCAACTGCTCGCGCTGAATTGGTTTGAAGAGGCCAACCTGGCTTTCCATCATCAGACGCGGGGATATCGCCAACTGCGATTCGACGCATACGGGAATCCATACTATATCGGGTATGCCTCTCCAAGCGGATCAAGACGTCAGCCGCAGCCGATCCTCATCACCGACTTGCTCGAGTGCGCGCCGAGTGACCAGTGGACAAAACGACTGTCAGCCGCTTTGCGCCCCTCGTTTCAGGCGATGCGAGCGCGCCTGCTGATGAAAATCGGCGAAGAGGAAGATGCCTTCGAGCTGATCCGGCCGCTGGCAGGTACGCATCGCGAGCTCACCAAGAAACTGGTGGAACAGTTTCTGGCGTACTGGACGCAGAACCATCGCCTTAATAACCGAGAAGTGCCCCGCAATCCTTTTATGGTTTACTACGGGTTTAACCCGCGCGGAGACGCCATCCCGCTGACGCGGTCCAAACAGAATCGAAACATGGACGAGTTGGCCCATTGGGTGAAAAAGCTGCGCGAACTGAATTTGGGCGAAATCGATGACCGGCTGCTGATAAAAGCCTTCACCGAGGCCCACAGTGTGGCGGAAGTTTATCGCCTCGAAACCATTGAGCGGGTGTTTGGGCCTTTGCAGACGATCGAGCCCACAACCGTTGCTGAACTGGTGCAAAAGATGCGTTCCAATTTGAGCAATGTTTGGCGTGACCCGCGGGTTCAGCAACGCGAAAAAACCAAGCGGCGCAAAAAAGACATCGAAGCCGAGGTGCGGCGTGGCTATGCTCTTGCGATTCAAGTCGTCGACCGGGCCCTGTCCGACTCGCCGAATCACTGGGCTCTAATCCAAGCGAAAGCCGCTCTGCTGATCGACCAAGCCAACTACGAAAAAGAAATCGGTGTTTCAGGAAGCTCGTATGCCGAGCGCCGCAGCGAAGCCATGCGCCTTTTCGCTCGGGCAGCGGACGCCTATGCAAAGGCCCTGCCCGATCTGCCCAAGGAAAAGCAGACTGCCGAAGTGTACCAGCAATGGTTTTACGCCGCCCTGGGCTCGGCCGACATCCGCGGCATTCATCCCGACAAACCGGCGGATCTGAAACAAATCCCGCTGATTGCCGCGTCCCTGGAAACGCTGGACCCGGCCGCTCGCCAGTATCATCGAGACAAGTTTGCGAGCAGCCTTTACACCCGGCTTGCGTCTGTCAATCCGGGCTCCAAGTTCATGTTTCTCAAAGCCGGGTTCCAAATCGTTGGTGATCACCCTTTGGCACGCGACGCGCGACGGCTTTACGAGTACTATCAGGATCTGGTGACGGAAATCGAACTTCACGCCCGCATCGACGGACACCACCGTGTCGGACACACCGAGCCGTTCGGGGTGCTCGTGGAGATCCGTCACACGAAGGAAATCGAACGAGAAGCGGGCGGATTCGCAAAATACACCACCAACCAGCGGAGCTACTACTACTCGTTCAACTACGGTCGGCCGCTTCAGAACTACCGAGACAAGTTCGAAGAGGCCGTGCACGCCGCGCTGGATGAAGACTTCGAAGTTCTTTCCATAACCTTCAATAGCAAGGATGCTCATTCCAAGAGCGACCCGGAGCGGGAAGGCTGGCGCGTGACTCCCTACGCCTATCTGCTGCTCAAAGCCAAAGGGGCACACGTCGACCGCTTGCCGCCTTTGCGTCTGGAAATGGACTTTCTGGACACGTCCGGCTATGTGGTCTTGCCGATCGAATCGCCCCAGGTGCCGCTCGACGCGTCTGAGCGACTCGCCGGCCGGCCGCCCGAGAATTTAACGATCGCCCAGACCCTTGATGAACGTCAGGCCAAAGACGGCAAACTGCTGCTGGAAGTCAAAGCGACCGGGCACGGCGTGATCCCACCGCTGGATGAACTGCTTGAATTGTCGCCGGACGGGTTTCGTCGCGTGGCTACTGAAGACCAAGGCGTGAGCGTCTCGGAATTCGATCAGGAGTCCGAGCGGACAGTCGTCCTGTGCGAACGGCTTTGGGTCGTGACCTTCCAGGCGGTCCGAGAGCGGGACCAAATGCCGCACCAATTCGCGTTCGGACAGCCCAAAGTCCCCGTCAAGGAAATGGATTACCAACGGTACGTGGATGAGGACCTGGTGAGTGTCGAACCGGTCGCGAAACTGGAATGGGAATACGGCCAGCCGCGTCGGCCATGGTGGGCGATCGCAAGGCTGGCTGCCGGAAGTGTGGTCACTGTGATACTGATTATGGCAGCGATCGTCTGGCGACGCCGAAAACGTCCTCGGCCGACCACCGCGTTCCGCCGCCCCGAACGACTGACGCCGTTCACTTGCATCGGCCTTCTTCGCCACATACAGCGTGACGGCGAGCTTCCTGCGGGACGCCGCCAGGAGCTCGAGCGAGCGATCGCCGACCTCGAACAGCGGTTTTTCGCCTCGGGCGACGGAGCCGACGTCGATTTGAACGCGACGGTGGAATTCTGGCTAAAGGAAGTGCGAACCGGCTGATTCCGCCGGCCACTCGAGCAACTCGTGAGTCGCGCTATTCCAGCAGCTTGGCCAACTGCGATCGCAGCTTCCCGAGTGGTTCGCGCGCGGCTGGTTCCCGGATCAGGTTTTTCATTTCGTACGCATCGGCGCTTGTGATCCGCTCAAATGGTCAATGGAACGGCTGGTGGGCTGAATTGGGCCTTGAAAAAACGGCGATTTCGTCCGGAATGGCAAGAGCGGGCCGCAAACCCGGGGAGGTGATCGTCATGCTCAGGCTTAGCAGACGGACGCCTTCTTGCAAGGTTTTTCCGAGTGGCCAGCAAGGATTTGGCTCCGTGGCAAACGCAGCCGTTCCGGCGCGTCCGTGCTGGCTTGAGGCGCTCTGCCGTCCCGTTTCCGTTTGCGGCATTCGGAAAAACCCGGACCTTGCTCGGACGCGACAAGCCATAGCTGACTTGCTGAAATCGTCCGACGAGGACACCTACGGAGCCTTGCTGGCGACGGCCTTGAGTCAGTTGGAAAGCCTGGGCGATCAGCCTGGCGATTGCTGAATCTGGTCCTGCACAAGACGCAACAGCCAAAATGGGCTAAGAAGAGATGGATGCAGACGGTAGCAGGAAAACGGCATTGTCTGGCCGAACGTCTCGGCCGGTGGTCGCGAGCGGGTTGGGCGAAGTTCGTCTTCACCGTGGGGAAAGCGATCGCGGCGTGACTGTCCCGATCGGGCTAATTGTCTTCTGGGCGTATGTCATCGCTCCCGCTTTGCTTCGCCCGCGAAACGTGCACCTCGTGGTTAGCGCGGGGCTTGTGCATCGGCCGTTTCTGTTTCTGACTTGGTGTCGCGGTCGCTGACCGCTGCGTCCAGTGTCCGAAGCAGCTCGATCCGATCGAACAATGCCTCACCGCCCATGGCCGTCGGCGCGATTCCCGTCAATGTGAAGCTGCCAAAGTCTTGGTACAAGTCGCGGGTGACGACGACCCAGTCGCGCGGCGGATCGGGCGAAATCTGCACGGCCGCCCAACTCGTCAGATTCTTCCCGCTGTAGTAGCGCCGCAAAGGCTTGTCGGCCGGAGGCCAGGCGCCGTCGGCCGCCAGCTCGATCATCACGCCGGCTCCGGCCGGCGATTTCCACGCGAAGCGGATGTAGCGAAACTCACCCGGGCCCGGCTTTTCCGTGATCCGAAACGCCCAGCCGGGGAGGCGCTGCGAGTAACGCTGCGGCGGTGTCACGGCCAAGGCGCGCCGGCCGGAAAACGTATCCCCTCCGATCATGCGGACGGACCCCGAACCCGAATCCAGCAGGCGCACGATCTTCGGATCCTCGTCCACCAGCGTCACCGCGGCGGGTAGCGGTGGTCCGAGCACTTGCCGCAAGTAAGCGATCAAATCAGCCAAGTCTTTCGGACTGATTTGCTTTTCCATTTCTTCCGGCATCATCGAGACAGGTGAGGCGACCATGATGTCGATATCGCGACGCAGGATGACCTGATCGACGCCTTGTTCTTTGCGCAACGTGATGCTCGTGGCCGTCTCGGCGGCCAAAACACCGTTGAACACGCGGCCGTCTCTTGTCACCACGGTGTAGCTTTGAAACCCAACGGTGATCGTCTGGCTGGGCTCCAGGACATCGCCCACGAGTGTTTCATCCGCACGATTGACGACACTCGAGAGGTCCGGGCCCACCTCAAACCCCTCGCCTTGCAGTTTGTGGCATTTGGAGCACTGTTCCTCGAACACCTGCTTCCCATGCTGCGGATCACGAGGTTCGGCCAACGCAGCGCGGTATCGAACCAAGACCTCTTGTCGCTGTTTCGTGCCGGCCCGACCAGCCAGCAGCTTCCGGGCCCGCCGTCGGATTGTGGGGTCCGGGTGCTCGCGCAGACGGATTCGGTGCATGGCTGTCAAAGAAGACGGCGGCACCTGACCTTGCTCGATGGCATCCAACAACGCGGGAATGCGATTCTTGCGAGCGAGAAGGGCGTCGGCCACGGCTTG
>JAADHY010000659.1 GCA_013151585.1 Planctomycetota bacterium | reverse complement strand
GCTTCGGCGTACGTCTCCCACGGCTGACGTTCGCTGAGCCAATCGCGAAGACTTTCTGGCAGGTCTTCGGGGCTTTCGTCGTGCAGCACCGGAACAGCCAATGGAGGTTGGCTGGCCGCCAACTGCTTATTCTGCATGCGGATAATGTCGTAAGCGTGTTTGAACCGGCGCAGAGCTTCGGCGGCCGCTTGTTGGTCTTGCTTCGCGTCGGTCAGGTCTGGCAGTTCTGGTAAAGGAGGACGGCGAAAGGCGGCCACGATGAGCGTGTAACGAGAGATTTTCTGTCGGAGCTGCAAAACCTTGCGTTGGAACAGGGTCCGGTCTTCGGCGGCAAGTCCCGCAGCCAATCGCACCTGCTTATCGAATTCCTCGATGTTTTTTCGCAGCTCTTCCACGGAATAGCGCGATCCCGGACGCGGTTCCAATCCGAGCAAATCGAGCACGCCGGGATGGCGGATGCGAAAGACACGGTATTTTTCCGCCTGCTCCGGGCGAGCGATGACGTCCAGGAGCCACCGGATGGCCGGCTGGCGGTTGTCTTCCGAGTCAACGAACGTCTGCCGATCGGAAATGATGCGCAGGCTATTGCGGGCGAACGTGTCGAAAGGTTTACTTCGCCCCTCGAACATCAACGGCAACTTGCCGAACTCGTACAAGTTCATCGTGTCGCTCGGGTAATGCGGCAGGCGGGCTTTGCTCAAAACCCAGCCGCCGCACAACACGACAAGGATGGTCGGGACCAGCCAGTAAGCCTGTTGCCATCTTTTTGAGTCGGCCGGAGAGCCTTTCCGCGTTTTCCGCTGGTGTCGGCGTTGTTGCCGCGACACGCTCGCCCTTTCCTCGGCCGGATCGGCTTGTGGTTTCGGTTGAGCCACTCGACGGTTCAAAAACCGCGTCAGCACAATCCAGAAGTGAGCCAACATGCCCGTGGCGACGATCATGCAGGCCACGTAGGGAATCATCCAGCTCGGGTTCACGACCACCTGGAGCGTCGTCCGCTCGACACCGGTTCGGGGATCTTTCCAGTAGCCGCTCTGATAGAAGGTCTCGCCGGCGTACCGAAGCGGATTGTTCATCCAAATGTGGATTTTGCGATCGACATTCCGGGTCGAGCCGCCAGCGAAAAGGGGCGAGAGATGTTCTCGCGTCGCGTCGTTCTCGACGAGCCGGATATCGGATGAATAGTTGCGCGGCGTGTCGGTTCCCAGGTAGTCGTCTTTCCGGACGTCGATCAGGTGCACTGTATAAGGTTTGTAGACGCGCTTGTGCCTGAGCGCTACTTCGTAGCTCTGGTCGCCCACTTTGACCGTTTGAGGACGCAGGTAAAGGCTCACCAAGTAGGTCCCCAGGTCTTCGCCGGACTTCTTGTCGAGGAATTTCACGTAGGCGGAGGACATGTCCGTGCCCCCCATCCGGTCGGTGGCGGCCACGGGGCGAGCGGCTTCGACGATCGAGAAAAGTCCGGCCCCTGCCGTCGCGGGGTTCTTCTCCCCCGGCCGGACATCGCGGATCGTCGAGTTGCGGAAAAACCGAACGACTTGGATATCAAACGGCAGATCGGCGTGGCGAATGACTGCCGGCCCCTGTCCCGGCGTTCGAAGCAGGATCGGTTCGGGCACGACAACCACTTCATCGTAGTCCCGAGGCGATCGGTCGACGATCGCCAGTTCCAGCGACCGGATGTCCGTGGCATAGTTGACGGTCTGCCCCTCCTGGATCGACATTTGCGCCTCCTGGGCACCGGTGCCGACAAACAGCTCACTCAGCATCAACAGGCCGATGCCCCCGTGAAGCAGAACCATTCCGCCCCGACGACGAAAGACGAACAAGCAGCCCACCAGCAGGACCGTGCCGGCCAACGTGGCCTTGATCAACTGCCACAGAATCCGCATCGACGAGTCGCCGAGCCGAAAGGCATCTCCTTGAAGGAACAGCCAAAGCAGGAAACCACCCAGAAGTATCGCCGACCCGATGAGAATCCCGCGTTCCGCTTTCCGGTTCTGATCGACCGCAAAGATGCCTGCCAGAAGCCCTCCCCACAGTGCGACCAAGCCCAATTTGAAAAGCAGCCAGAGAGTTCCCCAACTCAAACCCGGTCGGTCTTGGAACCCCTCCGGATCGGCCCCGGCCGCGATCACGGCCCACGTCACCAGAACGCCCAGTAGAATGATTCCCAAGCCAGTCCACAGCCGCCAGCCGCGAGCTTGAACACGGAACTGGACCAGATGGGCAGCGACCAGGTTCAAGCCCAGCAGCACGCCGATCGTCCAGCCTTTCGGAAAGAAAAAGCCGCCGGGAACAACCGGTTTCGACGGAAAGAAAGCGGGCGGGAAGAAAATCTGAAAGTCGATCCGAACAAACGCTGCGCTAGGATGCACCCACGGGAACTGCCCGTTAATCAACTCGGCAAAGTTGATCCGAAAGTACTCGCCGATGACCTGCCAGATGTCTTTATTGACTTGAGCCAGCGTGCCAGCCAACACGATGAAGATCGCCATGGCAAACAGCACGACTGTCAGTTTCAGCGATGCCAAGGACCGCAAAACGGGATAGGCTCGGGCTTGCCGAGATCGGAATTCCTCGCGAGCCTCAGTCTCAGAACTCAAATCCGCCGAGAGCGGTTTTGTTTCGGTCACCATATCGTCTTTTCCCAGCGCATCCGGAAGACGGACCAGTCTCCTCAAACCGGCTCGTGGCGCCTCCCTCCGTGTTTGCCTATTGAAACTGAATCGACTCCACGAACTGCTTGAACACTTTCTCCTGCTGCTCAGCCAGTTGGGAATCGCCTTTCAGCTTAATGAACCACGTACGACCGTTCGCACTGACAACGACACCCAGGATGGCCTCTTTCGGGCCCATCAACTTCACGTATCGACCTGTTTTCTCACCGACCGCGATCTCGCCGACCAACTGCTTCAATTCCTCCGCCGACACGTCCTCCAGTCCAACTTGGCTACGCCAGCGATTGACGTTGGCCAGCAGATCACCGCCCGCCGAACTGACCGTGATCTTCGCCTTCTGTCCGTCTTTTTCTACTTCGAACGCAGCGACGCTGAACTCCGATCGGGCCGTCTGCGTCCATCCCTGCGGGACTTCAAATCGAAGGGGAAGCTTCTTGGGTGTCGGCTCCCCCTTCGCCGGTGGGGATGGCTGGGCAGCCGCCCCCATCCCGTGCATGGATTCCGCCTTCGAGCCGCCAGCCAGGTTGACGACAATGGCTTCCGCCCCACCGGCCTCCACTTTGGTCGTTTCGGACGCCAACTGATCCTGAGTGATGGGAGCCAGCCGCATTTGGGCCCTCCACCGGTTGACATTGTCCAACACGTATTTTTGGAAGTCAGAGGACGGAGTGCGGAGCGGTATCACGCTCATCTCAACCGGTCCCTGCTCGGTCGCGAGTTCCAAGGTGGCGAACCGGATCGAGGACGCCGGCGCTCGCTCGGACTTCCGCCATCCTTCGGGCAGGGTCCAACTCGGCTCGGCGTCGGGTTCATCCCCGAACCGGACCGAGCGGATGAATTCCAGGAACTTCTCGGCGTGCGCGGCCAAAGCTTCGTCCGGCCCCACCGCTTTGAAAAACCACGTCTGGTTTCCATGCGGAAGGATCGCGGCGAGCATCCGGTCGGCTTGGGCCTCAGAAATCGGTGGGTGTCCGGCCGGCGTCGATTCGCCCGGTCCGACGTGATTCAGCTCCCAAATCCGTTCTTCTTTCGGGACCCGGTACTTCGTGACCTCCTCACGCTGACCGCATCCCGCCGTGAACAGTCCCAACACCGCGACCACCACAATCCCGAGGCACGCACAGTCCCGGGAGCAGCGACACGCGGTTCGGTTCGGTCCTAGGTCCTTCGAACGGCTCGAAGCCGGTCTCCGTCTCGCCCCCTGCCGATGCCCACGGCTCCAGAAAGGAAACAGATTCCGGAAGGAAAACAGCTTTTCATGTCCCGTCTGGGGAACTCGCCTTTCCGGTCGAGTCACACAGACACGAATTGTCATTTCTGGACCAGCACAGTCCTCCAACATTTTTCTTAGCGGCACTGGGGACCCTCGCTTGGAGGTTAGAGGCTTGGTGCGCAATGATGCGAATACGTCGCGGGTGCCATTCGTTGTCACAAAAGGTCGCCCGTTGCTGGGGGTAGCGGCAAGCTGGCGGCCGAGCCGCTACGTCTCATTGGGACGGCCGTGCAACAGTCCTTGAAAGCACGACGGTTTCGCAGACGATCACAACGCGCCTGCCAAAGGTAGACTTCGGCCGCTCAATTCCGGAGAGGAGTCCTTCAGCCCAGTCACAAGCGGCTCTCGGACGGTTTCGTATCCGCCTATTATACCCGCCCAACTACCCTGGGAAAAGGGCTGGCAATTGCTTCGGCCTTCCCGCCCGCAGAGGCACTACCGGTTGGGAAGGCCGCCGAGTTCCGATGGCTCGGCCCCTTCCGCGAAAGCCTAACATTCCGTCGCTTTGGCATGCCAAGTGCACATTCGG
>JAADHY010000616.1 GCA_013151585.1 Planctomycetota bacterium | reverse complement strand
CCCCAAACTGGCGCTGACCATTTCATGGCCGCGGTGGCTTACCAGGAGCTGGACAGTAACGAGACGGCCGAAACGCATTTCGAGGCGGCCGTGACGATGGAACCTTCGAACGAATCTTACCGCCGCGCCTACGCCGACTTCTTGCGAAACTGCGGTCGGTGGGAAGACGCGATCCGGCAATACCAACTTTGCCGGTTGATCTCCAAAACCCCCGAGCTCTACGATCGCCTGGTCGAAACTGTTCGAAGGGAACGCGATCGCGGGAAGGACCATTGACGCATCCCGCCGGCCCTCAACGCAGCCAGTGCTTCGTCGCATCGCAATTGTGAGCCCTACGCGCCAGCGTCGAGTCGGGCGGTCTCACTCGCGGCTAACGCCGTCGACTGTCACTCGTTCCATCCCTGGGTCTCGCTGTGAGAAAGCGCTAGCTGCATGGCGGAACCTGCTGGAACTCGTTGAAGCAAACGTACTCCCAATGGCGGAATAAAGCGGATGATTTGATCAGATGCGCGTACGGTTGTACGTCGTCGACGCGGCCTCGGTGGAGCAGGACAACCCGTTGCGCTCGCCGCACCGTCGAGAGCCGTGTGGGCAGGAACAGCACCGTCCGCTTTGGCAGAATCCGCTCGTATGCGGCGTCCACCAGCGGCTTGATTTCGTCATCCAATCGGCACTGCGGTTCCTGAATGATCAGCAAAGCGGGATCCCGCAGAAAAGCCCGGGTCAGAGCGATCAAGAACTGCTCGCCCGGCCCGAGTCGCTCGCCGTGCTCGCCCAGCACTGTGTCGTAGCCTTGAGGCAGCGCGCGAATCACCTCGTCGGCCCGGGTCGTCTGAGCGGCCTCAGTGACTTCGTCCAACGTGTAAGCCGGGTTTCCGCAGGTAATGTTCTCAAGAACCGTCCCGGTGAAAAGCGCGTTATCGCCTTCGACCAGGAGCGTCGAAGCACGCAGCGACTCAAGCGTCGCCCAGGCGATGTCTTGTTCGTCGAAAAGAATCCGTCCCGAATCCGGCTCAAGGAAGCGTGGTAAGAGGTAGGCCATGGCAACCGGCTCGAGCGGGTTCAGCGACACGATGGCGCTGGCGTCGCCGGCGGGCAGTTTCAGCTCTAAGCTTTCCAGCACTCTCCCGCGTCCCGGCAGGGTGCACGAGACCGCCTCGAAGTGAAGGACCTTTGATAACGGACGCAGCACTTTTCCCCCGACCGCTTGTGCCACCGCCGGCGGCTGGCTCAGGTACCTGTCGATCCGCTCCAGGACTTCCCGCACGTCCTCTGAGCGTTCTCTCAATTTCAGCAATGCTGCCGACGCCCGATACAAGAGCACGAACGTGATTAGCAGCAGGATCGCCGATGCGCTTTCCAGATGGTGGACGTTCTCCTCTGGCAACAGCGACTTACTGCTCACCAGAAAGATCACCATCGCCACGAAAACGATGACAATCAACCAGATCACCCATCGTGACCAAAGTTCGTTTCGCTTCAGCAGCGACAATTGATCCCGAACCCGCTGCAGGTGGGTTTGGAACCGCTGTCGTTCGTAGTCTTCCATGCCATAGCCGCCGATCAGCCGCGGTTTCAAAATCCCTTCGGAAAGCAGACGCACGTCCAATCGGGCTCGGTCTTCCGCCAGGCGCCGGGCCGCCTGAAAGCGTTCTTTTTCCTTTTCGATCAGGTACCAACAGGCGGCGAGCGGGATGAGGCATTGCAAGGCCAAGAGCCAATGCAAGCAAATTGCTACGGCCAAGAGCAAAACAATCAAGAAGGGATGCCGACACAAACCGTAGATGACCTCGAACAGCCCGTTTCGCACGCGTTCGGTGTCGTCCAGAAACAAACGCAAAACGACGCCGTCCTGAGTGGGATCCGGGCTACCGGTCCCCACTCGCAGCGCGTGTCGATGCAGTTGCTCACGCAATCGGGTCGCTGCCTCGATCGCAATTCGCTCGCAGTGACTTCGAATGTGGGACAGTAGCAGTCCGTTCAACAAGCTCAAGACCACTCCCGCGAGCAAGAGAACCGCCAGCGCCGTGTCATTCCTTTGCAGAAGCGGAGAATGGCGGACGACCCAAGCCACCCACGGGCCCCAGGGATGATCGCGATAGGTCCACGCCGTGGCTCGTAACCCCTGTTGAATCCGTTGCACCACAGGCAACGGGCCCTCGGCGGGAGGAGCCACGACGGTCATGGCCGCGTCGCCCGCGGTGAACTGTTCGTAAGCCGCAATTTGGGAGCCGCGTAGGCGGACCGTGCCGCGTTGCATCAACAAGTCGGCCAGAAGGAACAGATCAAGAATGAGCAAGCCGACCAGGATCGTGCTGGCGCACGACCACAAAACGACCCGAGTCCCGCCGCCCTGGAGCAACTCTTGCCAAGCCGGCTTGGTTGCGATCGACGTCGATTCAGTTCCGGCCACTAGGCCAAATCCCGGTCTTCGAACAAGATGAACGCCAGCAAGATCGCCGCTGCGCAGTACGCCGCGCAGTACACGGCTGCCAGCCCCAAATAGGCGGGCGGCACCATCGCTCCAGTCGCCACCGCCGCGCTGATGTTGAAGACTTCCAGCGAGGGTAAAACGGTCGCAATCAGTCGAGCCATAAAGGAAACAAACTCTAGCTTCAGAACGCCGGTCTGCACTAGCACAGCGGTCAAGTGCCCGACCACAAAGATTGCGAAGCAAGTGACCATATTCACAACCATGGGCATCCGCGTGGAAATCGCCACGCTCACAGCCGCCAAAACGGCCACTTCAAAGAAAATCAAAACGATGCCGGGGAGTACCTGAACGACCTCCCGCGCCCGCTCCCAGTTCAGCCGCATCTTCTCAAAGTCCCACCACTCCGGCACCTCCTTCGCCGACTCGCGCGCATCGTATCCGACCTTGTAATAGATGAGCACACAGAAGAGCAGAACCAACGGCACCAATAACCAGAGTACGGCCTGCAAGATGCCGACGTACTTACCGACGATGAACTGTCGGCGATTGATCGGCTTTGACAGCAGAGTCATGGCGGTACGGCCTTCAATTTCTTCCGCGACGCTTGTGCTGGCCGTCCACACCGCCAGAAGCAGCCCGCAGATCAGCAGAGTCGCCAACCCGCAATCTTTGAGCATTTTGATGTCTTCACCGAGCGAAAAGAACGGCAAAAAGGTGTTGACCACCAGAATCACGGCCGCGATGGCCAGGAGCAGCGGAAACACCGGCTGCCGCATGGCTTCCTTCGTCGTGGCCCGAGCAATAATGCCAGCTCGCGTCGTGTACGAAAAGACTCCCAACATCACCAGCACAAGGGCCACAACCCCCGCCGTGACCCACCATTGGATGGCCGGAATCGAGGCCTCTTCCGAGACCGCCGCCAGCAGACTGACTTGCGTAAGACTCAACATCACCATGGCACGCTTTTCGGTTCTAACGTCTCACGGGGCCTACAGATCGGCACGCCCCTCCGACCCCCGTCGGAGAATCAGACGGTGCCGCCGCAGCCGGAAAATTACCTTCCGGCTCAGTGAACCCATTACGTCCCCGCGGGGCCAAACGTTGGATTTTGCACGCGCCGGCCCAAACGGCCACCAAGCGGGCGTTCGTCCCCAACATGCTCTAACGACCAATTTACCCGCTGGCGACCCGAAAAGAAAGAAGCAAGGGCCGCTGAACCCGTGATCGTTCCGGTGCCTCCCCCGCAGAATCGGACTAACCGGTCCTGCTCCGCCCGGCCGACGCGCTAGACGACCTCCCACCCGGAACGGTACTCCTTCCGGATGTATTTGTCCGCCTCGGGGCAATTCGTCGCCTTTAAAACTGCGGCGTCCCACTGTAGTTTCGTTCCTGTGCGGTACGCTACATTGCCCAAGAGGACGGCCTCGGTAAGCGGGCCGGAGTAATCGAAGTTGCAGGTGGTCGGCGTTCCCTCCTTGCAGGCTTTGATCCATTCCGCGTGATGGCCGATCGAACGGGGAATGCTCGGCGGAGGTGGCTGATAACCTTGGAACTTTTCTTCGGGATAGAGACGATACGTCGAGTAGTTGGCGTACATCTTGCCTTCGCTGCCAACGAACATGACGCCACTTCGCGGCACCTTTTCGCCCGCCACTTCCTTCGGAACCCGGTTGCCGTCGTACCACGTCAACTTGACGGGAGGCAGATTCTCACGTGCGGGAAACTCGTACCGAACAATGAGCCCAAGCGGGCAGGTTTCGGGATGAACGGGCGGGCCCTCTGCCTCGCACGTGATCGGATAGCGCAGTTTCAAAGCCCAGAACGGCAAATCCATGTAGTGGCAGGCCATGTCGCCCAGAGTGCCCTGGCCAAAGTCCCACCACCGGCGCCAGTTGGCTGGATGGTAGATGTTCGGCCAATAGGGACGCCACGGGGCCGGACCAAGCCACAGGTCCCAGTTCAAATACGGAGGCGGTTCCTGTCCTCCTTTGGGCCGCTCGCCGCCGCCCCAGCCTTTGCCGACCCACACATGCACCTCGGTCACCTCGCCGATTGCGCCCGATT
>JAADHY010000004.1 GCA_013151585.1 Planctomycetota bacterium | reverse complement strand
CTCAACTGGTCGCTCTGGCTCGCGCCTTGGTTCTGGAGCCCGATCTGCTGCTTTTGGACGAGCCGACGGCCAACCTGGACCCCGCTCACGTCGCGCTGGTGGAAGAGGCCATCGCCGAGGACCACCAGCGGCGCGGCACGACCGTGGTCTGGGCGACGCACAATCTGTTTCAGGCTCGTCGGGTCGCCGAACGCGTGGGATTGCTCTTGAACGGACAATTGATCGAAGTGGCTTCGACGCAAACCTTCTTTGACGCGCCGTCCGACCCGCGCACAGCCGACTTCGTCCAAGGAAAAATGGTCTATTGAGGGGAGCCAGATGAAACAGGCATTGGTCGCTGCAGTTGCGTCACTGGCATTCGTGGCTGGATGCTCCGGCTCGCCGCAGCCCGGCCAGACGATCACTCTGGCCACGACGACCAGCACTCGCGACAGCGGGTTGCTGGATGTGCTGATTCCGATGTTTGAGGAGCGGACGGGCATCCAGGTCAAAGTGGTGGCGGTGGGAAGCGGCCAGGCGCTGGAGATGGGCCGCCGAGGCGACGCAGACGTGCTGTTAACGCATGCCCCAGCCGCCGAAGAGCGGTTTGTGTCAGAAGGCTATGGAATCGAACGGCGCTCGGTGATGGCGAATGACTTTGTTGTGGTTGGGCCGGCGTCGGACCCGGCTGGCATCCGAGGCCAGCCGTCCGCGGCCGAGGCGTTTCGACGAATCGCGTCACAGAAGGCGCTGTTCGTCTCCCGCGGCGATGAGTCGGGCACCCATATGAAGGAAAAGGCGATCTGGAAGCAGGCCGGGATCCGGCCGGAAGGCGAGTGGTATATCCCCGTCGGAAGTGGAATGGCTCAGGCCCTGCGCGTGGCCAGTGAAAAGCAAGCTTACGCCTTGACCGATCGGGGGACATTCTTGGCGCAGCGTGACGGATTGAGTTTGTCGGTGCTGCTCGAGGGCGATCCGCTGTTGCGCAATCCGTACAGTGTGATGCTGGTCAATCCGGACAAGCATCCGCACGTGAAGGTAGCCGCCGCGCGGCGGTTTGCGGAGTTTCTCGTCGCCGAGGAAACGCAAAAGGTCATCGGCCAATTCGGCATTGACCGCTTCGGCCAGCCGTTGTTTTTCCCGACCGCGGGCGACGCCGATGAGCCGCCGTCCGCGAATCGTGGCCCCGGACCGGAGAAGTGAATGGCGAGGGCGAGGTGGGTCGAGAAAACTGGTTAAGCTGTTTGAAAAAAGTCGCGTTTTGTGTTTCGGAATCTCACAGATTATCTGCCGGACAAGAACTATGAGCCGATTTGTTGGTGGATTGGGATGGCTGGTCGTGCTGTGCGCGAGCATGGCTTGGGGCGGAGAGCCAAAAGCTGGTGAGATCGCCCGTGTCCGCAAGCTCGACCGGTGGGTGGATTTGAGCGGCGCGGAGCGGCCGGTGGCGATTCTCTGTCCGGAGCGGCCGGCGTACCGGGCCGCGGCAAAAAAGATCGCCGAGGCGATCGAACGACTCGGTGGTCGGCGGCCGAGCGTGTCGTCCGATCCGGAGAAAACCACGCCGCAAACGCATACCGTGATCGCGCTAGGCAACGTCAATAACAACCGGCTGATCGCGCGGCTGTACTTCAATGGGTATGCGTATGAGGATTCGCTGCTGCCCGGCCGCGGCGGCTGGAGCCTTCGCACCGTGTACGATCCATATCCGTGGCACGGTCGAGGCGACGTGATCGTCGTGGGCGTCAGCGACGAGCGGGATGCGTCTCAGGCGGCCGAGGCGCTGATTCGGTGCGTCGAAAAAGGCAAGACGAAGGCCGGCGTGGGCTATCTGCTTGAGGTATCCACTGCCGGCAAGCTGACGCCATCCGAGCGTCGCGTGCTTGACTCGAAGCGCTCGCCGTCGTTCTTCACGTTCCTGTACTCGGCCAGCCGGTACTTGAAGACCGGGCAAGAAGCCTACGCGCGGCACGCCATCGAGACGCTCGAGCGAATCGTCGAGCGCTACCGCCGCGACCCGAACTCCGACTGCGATTGGCCCGAAGAAACCAACTCGGGCGACATCTTGGCGACATGGGATGCCTTCGAAGAATGTCCGCTGTTGAGCGATGAGCAACGTTTGCAGTACACCCGGGCGTTCCTTCGGTTTATGCGCTCGCTGCGACGACACGTTTCCGGCTACTCACGCATCGGACGCGGCGATTTGGTCACGTGGAACAACACCACGTTTCCGTTGCTCGGCATGTATTTCGGCTCGCGCTACTTCCGCGATTACTACGCTTTGCCCGAAGCCGACGAGTACCTTGCCAAGGCCCGCGCGTGTTTTCTGGCTCAGGCCCGTTCCTGGAAGCCGCAAGAGGACGCCGACACGTATCTGATCATCACGATGGGCCACACGGTGCGATACTGCCTGGCGGAATGGCAGCTCGAATTTTTCCAGTCCGGCCGCGCGCGCCAATTCGGCGACTACGTGATCAGCGTCTGCGACAGTCGTGGCTGGCTTTCCGGGTTCGGCGACTCGGGCATCGGTCGGTCATCCTTCCTGATCCGCCGGGCGATTCCCACTCTGTTCTGGTGGTACCGCGATCCTGGCTACCTTTGGGTGCTGGAGCACGTCACGGAGGGCAAATGGCGGAATCCGTTCCATCGGGACGTGAAGTCGCGGCGACCGGACCGGCTCGTCGGACTTCTCGTGTTTCCTCTGGACCGGCAGCTCTACGAATACACGCGGCGCCGGCCGTTTTACGGCGGGCCGCCCGCGCCGCCGAACGTGCCGCCCGAGGCCGCCTTCGACAAAATCGCCTTTCGCGAAAGCTGGGAGAAAAACGCGCAGTACATGCTGCTGGACGGCTTCGGCCGCGGCAAGCATCTGCACTTCGATACGAATGCGATCATCGTGCTGGTCGACCGCGGCGAACGTTGGCTGATCGACCACGACTACCTGACGCGGAACACGACCGAACATAACATGCTGTCGGTGATCCGCGACGGGCGCGCCGATCGGCTGGTCCCGAGCTGTGCGGGACTGATCTGCCAGTCCGATGTCGGCGGCCGCATCGGGTTGGTGAGCACGGAAGTGCGGGATTATTGCGGTGTTGACTGGCGTCGATCGATCTTCTGGTTGAAAGGCGGCCCGCTAGTCGTATTGGACCGCATGACGGCCCGCAAGCCGGCCGATTACGACCTCGACCTAGTCTGGAAGGTGGAAAACCGAGGCGACGAGCGGCTGGTGGACGATCACACGTTTTTGGCGCGTCGGCTGGAGGTGCCATGGCAAACACGGCTGGTGACGGTGGTCGACGATTCGTCGGCATCGGGCGGGAAGGCCGCCGTGCTGGGGCAGGGCGGCTCGGTGCTGGCCGTGGCCGTCGATCTGCCGCCCGGAGAGTATCGACTGGCCGTCCGCGCCTACGGGCAGGACACCGGCTCGGATTCACTCTTCGCCCATACGCCCGACGGGACGACCGTCACGGTGGGGACACCGCGATTGAAATACGGCCCGAACGATCTGGCCGGTGCGCTGCGCTCGGCCGTGCCGGTGAAGCTGACCGGCACGAAGCGGCAACTGATCAGCCTTTCTCTGCGCGAACGGCCGCCCGTGCGAGTCGATCGCTTGTTCTTTTTCGACCGCCGCGGCCGCCTGCAATTGGCGGTGGAAGCGGAAGAGGCTCCCCAGCCCACGGAGACCGACATCGCGACGGTGCCGGCCAAACGGTTCTGGATCAAATGGCCGGATGCGCCCGAGCTGACCGTCAAGCGCGGCCATCCCAAGGGCATCGTCGTGCCCGTATGCAAACTGTACCAGCGGATGAGTCGGCGGCTAGCGGCGGGCGAGTCGGTCGAGCTGGCCAACGTGCTCTACACAGACGAGGCGTCTCGGCCGCGGCGCTTCTCGATCGAACGGATCGGCCGCGGGGCCGTGCTGCTGACCGGCGGCGAACCGGCCCTGTGCGCGGTGCGCGACGCCAACGTGGACGGCCTTGCCTTCGACGCCGAGATGCTTTTCCTGTCGCCGACGCGCATTGCATGGGCTGGCGGTCGGTCGTTGCGTTTCGGAGCTCTGCGTCTCACCAGCCGAACCGCCTGCAACCTGGAGTTCGACCTGACGGGCAAAAAACTAACGGCCCGTTCGCCCGACGGCAAGCCGGTGCAAGTGCAAACGAGCGGCGTTTCCGGCCGAGCCGTTCGCGAGCTGTTGGCTCGCCTCGGGAAGACCGTGCATGCCGGCGGCCAGGGCGATGCGTCGGAATCGAAAAGCGCGGAGGCGAAACGGCCCGCCCGGCGCGCTTCCGTCCAGCCGGCTTGGAGTCTGAAACTGCCAGAGAGCGGGTCGGTGCGGCGGCTCAAACGGGCCGACCTGGACGGTGACGGCCGCCCCGAACTGCTCGTCACCGCCGGCAACCGGGCTTGCGCCGTCAGCGCGGACGGCCGGCTGCTCTGGTCGTACTCGCTGGCCGGCACCTGTTACGACATCGAGGCGGGAGAACTCGTCGCCGACCGGCCCGGCTTGGAAGGGCGGCGACACGTATGTACATCTGCTCGACGCCCGCGGCAAGCTGCTCAGCAAGCATCAAATTCGCGGCGCGGTGTGGAATCAGAACTTCGGCGACCGGCCGTGGCAGGCTTACACCGTCGGCGTGCGCGATTTGGACCAAGACGGCACCAACGAGATTCTGGTCGGCACGCAGAACTACGAACTGCACCTTTACGATGCGACGTGGAAAATGCTCGCTCGCACGCGGCGAGCGGTCTTGCACGGCAGCATCGACTTCCTCACCGCCGATGCCGACGGCGACGGCAAGCTGGAGATCTTCGCCACGGACCACTACGGCCGCCTACAAGCCTTTCAACACGATGGCACCAAAGCGGCCGCCTTCTACACATCGATCGGCGACATGCAGGCCGCGCTGGCCGACCTGGACGGCGACGGGCGGATCGAGCTGGTTTACGGTTCGTCGACCGGCGACCTGGTCGCGACCAAACTGCCTCCCGGCCGGGTCGCCAACCGGGGCGCCAAAACGCTGTGGCGCTTCGACAACTTCGGCTACGCCGTCAACCGGCTGCGCGCGGCCGATCTGGACGCCGACGGGAAACCCGAAGTGGCCGTGGCCTCGGGCAGCGGCTACCTGTACGTGCTCGGCTCGGGTGGAAAAGTCAAATGGCAAGACCGCGCGGGCACGGATATCGTCGAAACGGTTTTCCTGCAAGATGCACCGGCTCGATTGGCATATCTTGACCTGAGTGGCACGCTGACGCTCGCCAGCGGCGACGGTTCGATTCGCAAGCGCTTGCCGCTCGCAATCGCCCCGCGCGTCGCGTTGCCGTTGCGCGGCACTTTGGTCATCGGCTCGGACGGGCAGCTATCTGCGTTCTCAATTAGGGATTTGTTGCAGACCAGTGGCTGGGGACGAACGAAGTGAGCCCCGGCCGCCGGTTTCCTGATTGGACGTTCCGAATCTGGCAGGAGACGCGTCAACGATGGTCCAAACCAACCCGCGCGAAAACCTGCGTCGACTGCTGGACGGTGGCGTTCCGGACTGGATCCCTTTCACGTTGGACATCGGGGCCATGCCTGGGCTCACCGAGCCGATTCGGCAGACTTTCCGGGCCACTACGGGAGCGGACGATCCAGCGGAGTATTTTGACACAGACATCCGCCGCTTTTCGTTGAAGGCGACGTTCGGCGGGATCGACCCGGCGGCGCTCCACGACACGTTGCCGAATGGAACCGAATTCGACGAATGGGGCAACGGGCATTGGGCCGGCGGCGCGGAAGGAACCGTCGACGAGCTTTTTCCAGCGTTGGCGTCGGCTCAGACGGTGCAAGACGTCGAAGCACTGCCCTTGCCGAAAATCGAAACGGACGTGGATACCTCGGTGATCGATGCGTACCACCAGGCCGGTTATCCTGTGTTCGGCTACGCGGGCAGCATCTACGAATGGTCCTGGTGGGTGCGCGGGATGGAACAGTTCTGGGTGGATCTGCTGAGCGATGTGCCTTTGGCCGAAGCCATTATCGAAAAAATCACTGCGCACACCACGCAACTGGCGATCGCCAGCGCGCGGATCGGAATCGATGTGCTCTGCTTCTACGACGACGCCGGCATGCAGCAAGGAATGCAGATCGCTCCGGACCTGTGGCGGCGCATGATCAAGCCCGCGTGGCAGCGTGTTTTGGATGCCGTCCGGTGCGAAGCGCCCGACGCGAGGTTCTTTCTGCACAGTTGCGGCAAGATCGATCCGATCGTGCCCGATATCGTGGAGTTGGGTTTTCACATTCTGCATCCCGTTCAGCCGGAATGCATGGATTTCGCGCGCCTGTATCGCGAGTACGGCAAAGACATCGTGTTGGCGGCCAGTCTATCCTCGCAGCGGCTGTTGCCGTTCGGGACGCCGGAGGATGTGCGCCGCGAGGTCTTTCGGTTGGCCGAGGTCGTGGGCTCCGACCGCCGCTGTTTGCTCATGCCGTCGAACGCGATTCAGCCGGAGACGCCCCGGGCCAACGTGGTGGCCCTTGTCGACGCGGCTCGGTCGTTGCGGCCCAGCGGTTGACTGATGGCCGTCTGACCGCAGCCGAAAGCTCGGCCGTCGGCGGAGCCGTTCGTTGACACTCCCTGCAAAAGCGGCGTACGATAGCAGCGACTTGTAGTTTGGCCCGCCCCGGGGGCGGACGCGCCAAGATGCGCACTTGCTGGCGAGACATGTTTCGTCGCATTGGCGGTCGTACGGCAAGCTGAAATGCACAGTCTACGTTAGGCGGTTCTA
>JAADHY010000338.1 GCA_013151585.1 Planctomycetota bacterium | reverse complement strand
AGGTCCCGGGTGCAAGCTCGACAGTCACGTCACTATCATCGGACATACCACCGTCGGCGCTCGTAACCGGTTCTTTCCCAACTGCGTCATCGGTGCCGAGCCTCAAGACCTGAGCTACGACGGCTCCCCCACCGAACTGATCATCGGCGACGACAACTTGTTCCGCGAAGGCGTGACCATCAACCGCGGCGCTCCGAAAGAAGACGGTTGCACGCGAATCGGCAACGGCAACATGTTCATGGCCAACTGCCACGTGGCCCACAACTGCCACATTTTCAATCGGGTCATCCTGGTCAACGGCGTGCTACTCGGGGGCCATGTGCATGTGCACGACGGTGCGATCATTTCGGGGAATTCCGTGGTGCACCACTTTTCGACGCTCGGGACTCTGTCGTTCGTGAGCGGCGGATGCCGAGTTCCGCAGGACGTCCCTCCGTACATGCTGGCCGCCGGTAGCGACGATCCGAAAATCACGACCGTCAATGTGATCGGCATGCGCCGTGCCGGAATCCCCGAAGAGACGATTCAGACCATCAAACGAGCGTTCCGGCTCTTGTTTCGCGAACACAGGAAGCTCGACGAGGCGAAGCAAATCCTCTCGGATCAACTGGAGGGCCTTTGGCCCATCGAATTGGAAAATTTGTTCCGATTCATCGAGGCTCAGCGGCGAGGTCGCTTCGGTCGGGCACGCGAGGCCCTCCGCCAACAAGAGTCCAGCCGTTCGTATGAACCGAAACGGAGAGCGGCATGAAACGATTGAAAATGGCTGTCATCGGCGTCGGAGCCCTGGGGCGCCACCACGCGCGCATTCTGGCCGGGCTGGATGCTGTCGAGCTGGTCGCCGTAGTCGATTCGGACGCCCGGCGCGCCCAATCCATCGCCGACCAGCACGGCGTCGATTGGCAAACGGATCATCGCTCCGTGCTGGATCGCGTCGACGCGGTTTCGATCGTCGTGCCGACCTGTGCTCACCTAGCGGTCGCGTCTGAGTTTCTGGCGCGCCGCATTCCGACGTTGGTCGAAAAGCCGCTGGCTTGTGATGCCCACCAGGCCGAAAAGCTGGTGGCTTTGGCGGAACGAACTGGAACTCTTTTGCAGGTCGGGCATGTGGAACGCTTCAATCCCGCCTCTCAAGTGATGCGCCAAAGCTGCGGCACGCCGCGGTACATCCGGGCCGAACGGCTGAGCCCTTACACTTTCCGGTCAACAGACATCGGCGTCGTCCACGACATGATGGTCCATGATCTCGATTTGATTCTGGACCTGGTCGGCTGCGATGCGCGGCACGTCGATGCCCTGGGGGTTTCCGCAATGGGGGAACACGAAGACGCGGTACAGGCTCGGATCGTCTTCGAAAATGGCTGCGTCGCCGATCTGACGGCCAGCCGAATCAACCCGACCGTCCGCCGGACGTTTCAAGTGTGGTCATTCGACGGCTGCTTACACGCCGACCTGCAAACCCGACAGGTGACCCAGTTCGCTCCGTCGGCCACTCTGCGATTCGGTCCGTCGCCCTTGACGCTGGCTCGGGCCGGCGCCGACCTGCAACAACTGAAACAGGATGTCTTCGGACGTTTCATCGAAATGAAAGAGCTGGCCGTCCCCGAGCAGGACGCGCTGACCGCCGAACTGCTCAGTTTCATCGATTGCGTTCGCGCGGGGCAACAGCCTTTAGTGGGCGGGCCCGAGGCGTTGCGAGCGCTTCGACTGGCCGACCGGATCGTCGAGTGCGTGGCGTCGCACCGATGGGATTCCGACGGCCGCTTCGTGGGCCCCTTCATCTCAATGAGCCCGCGAGAAGAAAAACGGGCGGCATAGGCGCGCTTCCGAAGGGCCGACAGTCCGGCGAATCGGTGGAGCCCAGCCTTCCAGTTGGCTACTTCATAGACCGTCCGGCGGGCCGCCGGAGCTGCGTGGCTGCCGATTTCACGTCGGACGATTCGGGATTGCCAAGCCCGCCGGACTTCAGAATCAGCGTTCTGCTGGAGCCCTTGAAAGATGCGATCGTGACGCTTGCAACCGTCCCGCAGGCTGAGACACACGGCACAGTGGTAACCGATGCTGCCGCCATCGTCAGCCCAGCACCGCGACCGATGCTGCGACCGTCGTCTTAGGCGGCGCCAGAGAATAACGTACTCATTTTGTAGGATGGACATTCCTGCCCGTTGGCTTTTGGACGGGCTAGAAAGCCCATGCTACACTCCGAGCCGCACAACTTGTTTTCTGACGGTTCCTTACCGGAAGACAGCCGCGGAAGGGCCGGCACAAGCTGACCACTTCAACCACGGCCACGGGATTTCCGCGGCCGACCCGGCATCTTCGCCCCCTGTCAGCGGCTACTGTCGTTTCCCCTTGCGGCTTTCCGGTGATGGTTCGACGCGGGTCGATTCTTGGGAAGCCCCAGCTTGATTCAGGCTGGGATCGATCTGAAGTGCTCGCTTCAAGTCCTCAGCCGCTTCTTTCATTCGCCCCTGCTTCTTCCGAAGCTGCGACCGCAAGTAGTACGCTCGAGCGACCATCACGTCGAGTCGCTTCGCTTTCTGGTAATCGGCGATAGCCTGGTCGTAGAGCCCCTTCTTCAGATAGGCGTCGCCACGAACCGAATAGGCCTCGTAGTGCGGCTCGATCTGGATCGCCTTAGTGCAATCGGCGATCGCGCGGTCGAATTCGCCTTGCTGGTACCAGAAGGCAGCACGAGCGGAATAAGTGCGGGCGGATTTGGGATCGACTTTAATCGCCGCTTTGAAGCTGGCCAGCGCGATTTGGGTTTCGCCGCCTTTCGCCAAATGCTCCGCTCGCTTCACGTACCCCTCGGCCGATTTCGGGTCTTGCGCGATTTGTCGGTTCAGCCGAGCCAGTTCCAGCAACCACGCGATCTTTTGTGCGTCCGCTTTCGCTTCCGCCAACTGCCCCAATCTTAGATAAGCCTCCCGCCGACTGCGGTAGTACTTCGGATTGTTGCGATCCCGAGCGATCGCTTCGGTGAAATCGATGACCGCCTTTTCGTACTTTTTGGCCGCGTAGTGAGCCAGCCCTCGATTGTTGTACGCGGTGATGTATTCCGGGTTGATCTCCAGGGCACGGGTGAAGTCGGCAATCGCTTGGTCATGCTTCCCCAATTTAAGGTAGGCCATGCCGCGATTGTTGTACGCGTCGGCATAGCGGCGATTCACCTTCAGCGCCGTGTCGAAGTCCTGAATGGCCTTCCGGACTTGCCCGACTGCTAGCCACGCCAGTCCTCGATTGTTATACGGTTGAGCATACTTGGGGTCGAGCCGAATCGCTTCGGTGAAATCACGGATCGCCCGCTCGTAGCTCCCCCGCGTCAAATAGAAAAACCCCCGCATGTTCCGAAGGCTCTTGTCCGTCGGCGCCAAGGCGACGGCCTTTTTGAAGTCCAGCTCGGCCTGCGCGTTCCGCCCCAAGTCGGCGAAAATGCCTGCTCGACGGGCGTAGGCGGTAGCGTTTCGTGGGTCGAGCTGAATGGCTTGGCTCAACGACTGAAGGGCACCGCGCAGGTCACGCTGCCGAAGCAGCAAAGTGGCTCGTTGGACCAGAGCCTCTGCTTGCTCAACGTTCTGACCGGTCTCCGTCGCTTTCGGCTTCGCAGCCTTGGCTGAAGCCTTTTGACTCGACGGGTCGGGCTTTCCACGAACTTGTCCTTCGTTACTCTGGCCGCATCCGGCCAAGAGGGCCACCACAAGAGCGAAACAAGCAACGCGCATAAACCGACTCCTTCGGTCTAATACCGCGAGACGAAATGGGATTCGGGCGGGTAGCCGCTGGGGGAGTGGGAGAAAGGGTTGAACTTGAGGACGCGGCTTGTACCGATCCACGCCGAACTTGTCAATCCCGATTCCGGCCGATTCCGCGGTTGCCGCGGTTGGGGCGCACGACAGGGTTTGCATAAGGCGCCGAGTCGGTGGAAACTCCCGCTTTGAAAACGGCCGAGCGGGCAAGAAGGAAAACCCTTCTCCCCCTTGTTTCGAGGCGAGAAGGTGCCCGGAGGGCGGATGAGGGGGAAGAGTCGTCGGGTCGACCGCCCCCCAAGATGGCTCTATGCCATCTGCCTACGGGGATACCAACGGCGCAGCCCTTGGCTAGTTCTCTTCCGCCGTGTCATCCAACAGCTCACTGAACGTCCGCCACTCAATATGCTCCACACCTCGTTCACTCGTTTGAGCCCACTCGACCATCTCACGCGGAAAATGCACACAATCCTCCGGCAGGTCCGCTAGGTCCACAAGGCCCCGCTTCACCGCCAGCGCGGACAAGCCCAAGCCGGGAAGCGAGAAAATCAAGTCATCGCAGACCGCATCCATGCGCTTCCGCCGAGCCGTACGCTCGTTCCATTGCAATAACTCGTCCAAGTTGTCCAGAAACAGGTCGGCATCCTCCTGGATCACTCCCCGGATCAGGCCCGCGATGTAGCGCACGTAAATGAATCGTTTCTGCCCGGGAAAGACTTTCGCCAGGAAGGCCAAAGCCTCGTCGGTGTTCCC
>JAADHY010000265.1 GCA_013151585.1 Planctomycetota bacterium | reverse complement strand
CAAGAGCCGTCTCAATTTCTTGACCGAAATGACGCTCGATCCGCCCAGCTCGACGCAGGACTTGCCCGACAACCCCTGGAAGGACGAAGATTATCTGATCCTAAGCACGATTCACTCGGCGAAGGGGCTCGAATGGGACACGGTCTACATCATCCATGCCGCAGACGGAAACATTCCCTCGGACATGGCCACCGGGGACGAAGAGCAGATCGAAGAGGAGCGGCGGCTGTTCTACGTGGCCATGACGCGGGCCAAAAACCGCCTTTATATTTGCCATCCGGTGCGGTACTACTTTTCTGGACGGTACCACGGCGACGAGCATTCTTTCTCGAACCGCACCCGGTTCTTGCCGGATCAGATTCTCGGCTTTTTCGAACATGTCCAGGCTTGGGAGGAGCGGGGCGAAGAGAGTGGCGAAGATGACGGCTGGCAGACCGACCTGCGGACTTCGGACATCCGCCGCCGCATCAAAGGTTTTTGGCGTTAGAGTCCTCCGGCGCACGATGCGCGCGGCACGCAGGATTTGTCGGTAGGCCCGCCTTTCGGCGGAAATGAACGGCTCAAGTCGACACGACAATCGTTTGATTGCGGCCGGCGGGCCGCAGTAGGCTGATAGAGGAAAGTTTGCTCGGAATCTGGGAACCGGTGGAGGTCGTGCTGATGAAGTCGCTTGCTTGGTTCGCTGTGTCGCTTGCTCTTGTCGCGTCCGCCCCTGCCTCGGGTGGGGAAATCCAACTGGCCGAAGACGGCAAGAGCGACTACGTGATCGTGTTGCCGCGTAGTCCGAGTCGGGTCGAACGGACGGCGGCTCGCGAATTGCAAGAGCATCTGCTTCGGGTGACCGGGGCGAAGCTGCCGGTCGTTTCGGAGGCGGATTCGAAAGCCCACCCGCCGTCGGCGCCGGCGATTCTGGTCGGCAACACGGCCCGGGCCGGGAAGCTGGTTCAGAACTTCGATCCGGCAGCGCTCGGGCATGACGGCATCCTGGTGAAAACGGTCGGGCGTGATTTGGTCTTGGCCGGCCAGCCGCCCCGGGGAACGCTTTACGCGGTTTACACGTTTCTGGAAGACGTGGTCGGCTGCCGCTGGTGGACGTCGAGCGAGAGTTTTATCCCCAGCAAGTCGACGCTTATGATTCCCGAGCTGGACGTCGAATATGCCCCACCGCTGCGGTACCGCGAAGCCTACTACCGTGACGCTTTCAACGGCGTGTTTGCCGCTCGGCTGAAGTGCAACGGCCACGCGGAACGGATCGCCGAAGAGTACGGCGGCCAATACCGCTTCGCCGGCTTTGTGCACACGTTCTATCCGCTGTTACCCCCGGAGAAGTACTTCAAAGATCACCCCGAATGGTACAGCGAGATCAACGGAAAGCGGACGACCGACCACGCCCAGCTCTGTCTGACCAACGAAGAGATGCGTCAGGAGTTGGTGCGCAACGCATTGGCTCGCCTGCGGGCGACACCGGGAGCGAACATCATTTCGATCAGCCAAAACGACTGGCATGGTCGGTGTCAGTGCGAGAGGTGTCTGGCGGTCGAAAAAGAAGAGGGCTCGCCGTCCGGACCGCTTTTGCGGTTCGTCAACGCGGTGGCCGCCGAGATCGAAAAAGAGTTTCCGGATGTGTTGGTCGAGACGCTCGCCTATCAGTACACTCGCCAGCCGCCGCGACACGTCCGCCCGCGGAAAAACGTCATCATCCGGCTCTGTTCGATTGAATGCTCGTTCGTGCAGCCGTTGGGCAGCGGTCCGCAGAATGAAAAGTTCCGCAAGGATATCGAGGGCTGGAGTCGCATCGCCCCGCAACTTTTCGTCTGGGACTACGTGACGAACTTCCGGAACTACATTCTGCCCCATCCGAACCTGCGAGTTCTGGCGCCGAACATCCGCTTCTTCGTGAAGAACCACGTGGTGGGACTATTCGAGCAAGGCGACTCGCAATGCGGAATCGGCGACTTCGTGCGGATGCGCGCGTGGCTGTTGGCCCACCTGATGTGGGATCCAAACCGAGACGAGAAAGCATTGATCCGTGAGTTCTTGGAAGGCTACTACGGTCCGGCTGCTCCGTACTTGCAACAGTACTTGGACCTGCTTCACGACGCGGCCGAACGCTCGGGAGTCTATTTGCGATGCTTCATGTCGGACACGTCCTCGTGGCTGACGTTGGACGATCTGAACACAGCCACACGGCTTTACGAGCAAGCGATGAAAGCGGTGGCCGACGACCCAGTATTGCGCCGTCGCGTCCGCCGGGAACGGTTGCCGTTGGATCACGTTTGGCTCAAACGGTACCACGTGCTTCGAACTCAAGCCCGGCTCACCGGCAAACCGTTTCTGGGTCCGGACGATCCGGCCGCGGCATGCGAGGAGTTCATCCGGCTGGCCTATGAGCACAACGTGGGCAATTATCGAGAGCGGCATTCGTTTAAAGAATACGAGCCGATGTTGCGTCGGCTGTTCCGCCCGGCGGGGCCTCCCCCGGAACCATGCCGTGGGCTCCCGGCGGACCGCTGGCTGGACTTCCAAGACAATCAGTTTCGTCTAAGCAAGCCTGGCGTCTGGTCCAGTCTGGTCAAAGACCCGAATGCCTCGGACGGCATGGCGGCACGGATGCCGGGCAGCCATCGCCAGTGGGCTCTTCAGCTTCCCTTAGCGGGCGACCTAAAAGGTCTGGGCCGCTGGCGATGCTATGTCGTGGCTCGATGCGAAGGCTCAGCCAAAGACGGCCTGGCCATGACAATGGGCTTGTATGACACGGTGAACCGCAAGGGCGTTGCGTCGCGGCGCGTTTCGGTCGAAGACAGTCAAGGCGACCGGTATCGGATTTTCGATCTGGGGACGCACGAACTGCGCGGCGGGCTCTACTTTTGGGTCGCTCCGCCTGAACGGCCCGGCCAAATCGATGCCGTCTATGTGGACCGCATCTTCATCGTTCGCGAAGGCGGCAAATAAAAAGAGGCGTCGCAGCCCGCTCGATCTGGATCAATCGCTCGAGCTGCGCCGCCATGGTATCGGAATCGGCCGAGTCGCTCACGGGGCTTTGCGATGCCCGGCCAACTCGCGGAACTGTTTCCACGAGATCACTTGGATTCCCAGGCGTTGGATTTCGGCGATGACCTCCGGGTTGGTGAAGATTCGCCGGTCGCCGTCGCGGCGCGGCGCGCTGCTGGTGATTGCTCGAAGTTCCGGCCCATCATAGCCACAATGAATGATGAGCTGGTGGAAGCCCGGCTTCAGCTCGCGCAGGGCTTTCAAATAGTTGTTCCGACGTTCCTCATGCGTTTTCCCGCCGTAGAATTGCACGACACTGTCAAGAACCGGCAGCCCTTTTGTTTGGAGCGACTTGGCCATTTGAGGGACAGCCTCAGCCAAGGCCGGATATTCCTTCGCCATTTCCGGAGAAACTTCTCGCAGGAACAGAATGGGAAGATTGTACGAGTGAGCCAGCTTGAAGTACACCTGGACCAAGTCGGGGCGGCTGATCACAGCTCCCATGTGCGTGTCCAAATGCGTGACCGGCACGCCAAACTTCAAAGCGCGATCGATCTGGGCCCGAAGTTCGATCTCTACTTCCTCCGCTTTGGCATGCTTCATCACCTCTCGCACGCTTCCCCAAAGATAGCCCTGTTCGTCAAGCAGACTTGGGACCTTGTCCCGCGGCGCCACCGGCCCCCAGCGATACCGTTTCCATTCACAATTTAGTGTCAAGTGGATGCCGAAATCCTTCTCCGGATGCGTGCGAGCGTATTCAGCAATTTCGACGAACCACGGACAGGGCACCATGATGCTGGCCGAAGAGACGATGCCCTTTTCCATCGCATCGATCGTTCCCCGGTTTTCCGAATGACACATGCCCGCATCGTCCGCGTGGATAATCAAGTACTTTCCCGCCGGCGCGTCGTCCGCACGCGTCCCGCCCAGCCCAATCAAAACGCACACACAGAACGTGGACCAAAACAAACGCCTCACTTCAATCACCCGCTTACCTCCTTTCTCCAATTCACCCTGTAGACCACAAGCGACCTGATAGGCCGCGACCCACTCTGCCAAGTCAGCCCCTTTCGGCCTGACACAATCCCATCGCCGTGAGCCGTTGGAGGCGGAACGCCGCAGTCGAGCGTCTGCGGCAGCAGCGGCCGGCCCCTCTTTATCCTGGCCCACCGGCCGGCTCATCGCCTTCGCAGCACAAAGATCACGTCTTCCGTCTCCGGCCCGACCACGATCGGATCGCTAATGTCATAGGCGAAGTCGTAGGTTTCCACAAGTTCCAGCTCGGGGACCCGTGCCAAAAGTTGCTTCATTTGCCGCGCTGTGTATGTCCGAAAGATCATCTGGTGCTGGATGCGGAAACGACGAGTCAACGTGTAGACATCGAACCTGACGTCGATGTATTCGCGCCGGCGCCGTCGGTCGAGCCGAGTGGATTGCATATGCGAAATCACGGCGAGGTTGCCGGCGGGCCGACCAGCTTTCCTCTTCGCACCGCGGCCCGGCGGTCGGCGTCAAGTGCATGCCCAGCAGGTAAAGGCCACCTTTGGCCAGACAGCGAGCCATGCACTGAAGGTGTCTCTCCGCCTGCCCCTCGGTCTGCAGCTCGCGGAAGCTGTTGATGGGATTGAAAGCGGCATCCACCCGGCGCGGCAGTCGAAAATCGGTCATGTCGCCGACAAAGACCGGAGGCTCAAATCCGTTTCGCACAAACCGGCGGTTGCAATAGTCGACGGCTTTCGGGTTCAAATCCAAGCCGCAAACGTCGTAGCCCGCTTTGGCAAACCGGATCAGCAGCCGCCCGGTCCCGCAAGCCGGCTCGAAAAGACGTCGGACCGAACGCGCTGCGTGCTTTCGAAAACAGGCTTGAAAAAAGTCGAATTCGGCCTTCCAATCTGAGCCGAAGACCAGGTCGTAGTACGCCGGATAGTCGTAGATGCTTCCTTGGATGACTTCCACCATTCGATGTTCCTCGAGGTTGCGTCTCTGGTATTGGTGTGAGCCACTGCGTGGAGATCGGAACGAATCGTTCGTGCGTAGACCGAGGCACCCGGCACGCTAGTTTTTCGGCTCGCTTGGCGGCTCGTCCT
>JAADHY010000186.1 GCA_013151585.1 Planctomycetota bacterium | reverse complement strand
GTCTTTGACCAAGAGCCCCAGTGGATGGGAATTGACCGTCTCGACGTCTTTGATGCCGCTCGTAAGGGTCTGTCCGGAATTCATGGCGGCAAACAGAGCCGCTCCTTTGGCGATGGCAGTATCGGGCGACAGGCTCATGTCGAGGTGCCCGCGCTTGCTGACATTCTCCAAATGCTCGCGGACCATCGGCATTCGACTCGCTCCTCCAACAATCACGACGCACTCAACGACATTCCACTGGATATCGGCACGAGCAAACATCTCGGAGATCGTGTCAGAAGTGCGGGCAAGCAGGTGACGCGATTCACGCTGGAAATCGCCTCTCGTTAAGACGATCGTGTGCTCATCTTCATTGTGGAAAAAGACCACCTCAGCGCGAGGCTTTTCAGACAAAGTCTGTTTGGCTTGAACGGCTTTCAACCAGAGCTCCTGAAGCAATGCCGGCTCGTTGCGCGGATCGGATCCGGTCAGGCTTTGAACTTTTTCGCAAAGGATACCCAAAAGGATGTTGTCCCAGTCTTCGCCGCCGAGCCGCCAGTCTCCGGCTGTCGCCAGGACTTCGAACACACCGTCCCGTCCGAGCCGCATTAGCGTCGCATCGAAGGTTCCGCCGCCCAGATCGTAGACCAAGATCACGCGGTCATCATAGATGTAGCTGAGCGCTTCGTCGTCGAAAGTCTTTTGCTCTTCTAGTCCCCGAAACAGCGTGTGTCCGAAAGCCATCGCTGCAGCAACCGGTTCATCCACCAGGTCAACGTTTACGAATCCGGCGATCTTCGCAGCGTCTTGAGTGGCGCGGCGGCGAACCTCGTCAAAGACATACGGCACCGAGACGACAACATCCTGGATGGGCCCCAGTTGAGACTCGGCCGTTTCCTTCAGACGACGGAGAACCATCGCGGAGAGCTCTTCCGGCCGGTAGCAGCGACCTTCGACTTCGAAGGTCTCGTACGTGTCCCGCCCGACTTCGCGCCGGTACTCGGGTTCGCCCATTTGCCGCTTGAAAACTCGAGCGACTCGGAGCGGATCGAGCAAAGCAAAGTCCAAGGCGCGATTTCCGACCACGACCTCCGATTCACTTTGAAAATAGATCGCCGAGGCAATCGAGTAGCTGGTCGCTGCGATCGAAGAGTCGTCGTCCGTAAATCGGATCACTTGAGGCTGGCCGGCTTCGTTGACATACGCCAAGCTCGAAAAGGTCGTTCCCAAGTCAATGCCCACCGGGTAGCGCTGTTTTTTCATCTCGAAGCGTCCTCTGGGTTTCAATTTCGCGTCCTTGACCAGTTTGTTTTTTTTCTGGTCCGGGGACGGCGGTCCGTCTCATTCGAGCCAAATCGCTGGAAGGACCGTTGCACCGGAACTGCTACTTGCTGTGGCCGTGTGCCCGTCCGGTTCGAGGGTTCTTTCCAGGACTCTCGCCAGGATCGTGGACGCGAGTTGTATTCTCGTTGGGACATCAAGCGATCTCGAAGGAATCCAGCAATCTCCGGGCCTGTTGCAATTGCCGCTGGTTCAGACTGCGACTCGGCTCCAGCACCGCGCTGACTTCTTTGACGACGTGGCTAAGCTGGTCAGGGTCTCGGACGCTGGCCGTCACGCCGACGAGGCCGTCCTTCTGACATTGGATATCGAGGGCGACTTTCCATCGCTTCGTGCCGTCCGCAGGCAGGCCATTGATGCGGACCACGCCCAGCCGCTCACACAAGTTGGGGTCGCGGTTCTCACCCTCGCAGACTTCTACGCGGATGGATCGCTGTCCGGGCCGAGAGACAGGAATCATGACAGTTCTCCGGCTCGGAAGCTCGGAGTTCTTGTCGATCATGCGGATGGCCAACCGCTCGACGTCATGTTTCCGCACGACGATTCGCAACGTGTGAGAAGCGACGTTTACGACACGCACCGAGCTGTCCATCGCTTGCAGCCAGCAATAGATTGCGGCGCCGTGAGCCACGGCTTCGTCGGCCGAAACGCTTTGGTCGGGTTTCTTCCCTGTCAAGCTGTGAAGCATCCGGGCGACCATAGGCATACGGCTGGCACCGCCAACCAGCAGTATGCGGTCGAGTTGGTTCCAACCCAGACCGGCCTCCTCTAGGACGATCTGAGTCGTGTCGCGTGTTCGTTCCAGCAGGTTGCGCGTCAGCGATTCGAACGTGTCTCGTGTGACCGACAGCAGCGCTCGGCGCCCTTGCCACGAGCAAGGAACGGCGGCAAGCTTCCGGCTGGAAAGGGTGTGTTTGACTTGCCGGGCGGTCCGCAAGAACGTGGCTCGGCCTCGAGCTGTCGTGAGCGGGTCCCCCCCGGTCTTCTTCCGGAACTCCTCGGCAAGATGTTCACACAGCCGTTGATCCCAGTCGCAGCCGCCTAGGCGGACCTCGCCTTCGGTGGCCAAGGTGCGGTATTCCCGTCCAGAACAGACGCTCAAAATAGTCGTGTCGAAGGTGCCGCCTCCCAAGTCGTAGACCAGGATACGCTGCCGCTCGCCAGTGCGATGCTGGAGCTGTTCGGTGCGGTGCGCATAGGCCAGCGCCGCGGCTGTGGGCTCGTTGATGATGTCAGCCACCTCCCAGCCGGCGATGCGTGCGGCGTTCTGAGTCGCCCGGCGGCGACTCGCGTCGAAATACGCCGGAACGGTAACGACGGCCCGAGACACGTCGCCCAACTGAGAGTGAATGTCTCGTTTCAGGCGGCGGAGAACGACGGCGGACAAGAACTCGGGACGGTAAGTTCGGCCGTCGATCGGCTTCTGATAAGCGGGTTCTCCCATGTGCCGTTTGAAGCATTCCACAAACCGCTCCGGATCGCTGGTCGCGGCTTTGATGGCTTCACGGCCGACCATGAGCCTCTGCTGGTCGAAAAATACGGCCGAAGGCGTGAGAACGTCGCCTTCGAAGTTCGTCAACGACGAAGGATGGCCCGCGGAGTCAGCGTAAGCCGCCACCGAGGTGGTGGTGCCCAAATCAATGCCGAGATAAAACTGTCCGCCAGTCATTTCACGTTTTCGAAAACACAATTTCTGCTCTGCGACGCCAAAGTCTCACATCGGTTTTTTCCAAATGCTTGGCCGGACGCCTGACTCCGACAACACAGCTCTGCTTCCGGTGGTCTCAACAAAAACGCCAGGGCTGGCCGAGCACGTCGATGTCGCCCGGCTGTTTTTCTTCTCACGGTTTGTCAGGGTGCCAATCCTTGATCTTGGAACGTAAAGCGGAGAGGTCGGATCGAATCTGCTCGGCCAGTCGGTCGTCTTTTTTCAATTCCGCGTGCTTGACCGCTTCCTCATACTCGGAAACCGCAGCCAGTGGAAGACCGCTCCCTTCCAAACACTGCGCCAAGAGGTGGTGGCCACGCGAACAATCTTCAACGTCCAAACCTGCCCGGACACAATCTTGCGCCTCGACGTATCGCTTCTGGGCAATCAGACATTGTCCTTGCAAGAAGAGGGCGGAAGCCGTGGGCAATATCTCCAAGGCTTTGGTGTTTTCTTTCAGAGCCCAGACGATCTCCCCTTCCAGAAAGTAGATTTCCGCGCGGGCGTGATGGACTTCCGGACTTCCGGGCTCGTAGCGCAGTGCCTCGTCCAAAGCGTCATAGGCTTCGACGATCAACCCGCGTTTTTGATAGTCATGGGCGCGCTCAATCAGCGTGAGGACCATATCACGAGGCCATTGGCATTGAGCCAGCTCATTGGCCAACTCATCGACCGTACGATGGCGTCTGGCGGGGTCTGGTTGCAGGGCTTTGACGATGATGTCTTGCAGTCGTCGAGACACGTTTGGGGCGGCGTCTCGGATGGCCGAGCCCGCTCGGAACGGAGGGGGCTGGCCGCCGCGCATCAGAGTGCGTGCCGCGCTTGGGTCCATCGGAGTCGTTCCGGTGAGGATGCCGTAGAGCAGGGCGCCGATGCCATAGATGTCGCTGCTGAGCTGGGGCGGAGATTGCCACGCGAGAATCTCCGGGGCCAGGAACCCCACGGACACATCGCCCTCGGGAAAGACGCTCACTGGGTCGGCCAGTCCGATCAAAGCCCCGACCCAAACTTGGTCGATGATCCAGTTGTCTTCATACCACCAAGTATTGAGCGGATTGACTGTGCCGTGATAAATGCCGAGACGATGGAGGTCCTTCAACTGCTCGCACAGCGTTATCACACGCGTGACGAATTGGTAAGCCGCCTCTCCCTCGGGACATCGCGTCCCGTGCGTCTGCTCACGCCCGTCGACGGCTGACCGCGGTTTCCCGGCCGCCGAGTGCGCGACTCCTTCCACTTCCCAAACCAGCGTCGGGATAGCGGCCGCGGCCGACTTCGGTAACAGCGGGACAACGACACCAACCATCCCTTCGGTGTCGAACGTCTGGTCAGGCGTGAGAAAGTGGTGGTCATCCAAATGGACGGTGCCCGCCAGCCGGCTCAGACATTGACCGGGGCGATCCGTATCGTACAGGAAGATGCGGACCTGTTGACGAGTCCCTTTGTTTCGGTAGATGGTCTGCTGGCCCGGTTCGTTCGAAA
>JAADHY010000622.1 GCA_013151585.1 Planctomycetota bacterium | reverse complement strand
CGGCTGCTGTTCCAAGTCGATCTTGACGATAGCGATGACGAGGAAGCTTCTGAAGAGTCTTTGTGTCTAAGTGCTTGCGTAAACTGGAGTAAGGATGACTGGCTCTGCCAACGGCTCGGAACTGCGCCTGGGTTTTCTCACCGCAATCGAATTGCCGGACAAGGGATTTGTTGCTGGACTGCTCGTGACCAATCGGTTCAGCCGACCGTTGGAATTCCAATGCACTACGCCGGTAAAGCCGAACCGAACCCAAGAGCTGCTTTACGGCCCGACCCTGCGTCCGTTCTTGTTGGGCGAGCTGCTGAGTCGGCCGCTCATCGAGAAAGTCGGGATCAAGCCGGACTTAATCGTCACAGACCGCCCCGAAATGCTCAACCTGCGCCAGCACGTCCGCGTTCCCGTCGTGCACGTTGAGGCGGAGCCTGCCGCGCACGCTATAACCCGAACCGACGCGACCGCAAACGGTGACCGCACGAGCGCCGTCCCCGTGCCAGACGACACCGGCGCCACTGAGGGCGGAGCGGACAGCACTGGCTCACAGAGGCTCGTTCCGGCCGATTCGATTTCCGCAACGCGAAACCCGGAGTCGTCGACCTTTTCGATTGGATCCTGCCGGCTGCGGGTCGATCCCGCCCACCACGAAGATCACGAAACGCTGGAACAATTCCGGCCGAATCTGCCTCGACAGTTGGACCTGCGTGAGCCGATCCAGAGGGTTCAGGAAGCGCTGCGCGAGGCGACGGCGGCCATGGGAGGCTCGGGACGGTGAGCGGCTCCAGTTTGCATCCCGCCAATCCGGGCGACGCCCTCGGTGGTCCGGCGCCGCGCGGGACGGCGACAGCGGCCGCGGTCGCAGGGCCCTCGAGCCCCACTCTGCCGACGCAAGTTCCTTCTTTGCCGGCGCCGGACGTCCTTCCCGTGCCCGTGCGGTTCAAAGCGGAAGTCTTTGCATCTGGCTTGAACGGAGCGCTGCGGCGTCTGCCGCGTGTCGAAACTCGCTCAATCTCCATCGGATCGGCCTCGGTCCGCACGGTCGGGGGAAAGCTTCTTTGGCCGCGCGTAAAGACTCGGGGCGTGACCTTTCCCGACGGCTTTGACTTTCTGCCGGAAACGCAGCCAGCGGAATCGGCGGAGCTTGGACAACTGAAAGGGCCGGATCCGTCGGGGACCGAAGTCAATCCGCTGCCAGTCGGTCGGGCCCGTGAAAAGAAAAGACCAACCCGGCTGAAACCGCCAGCCGACGCTCTGTCGCTGGAAGACCGCTGGTTCTATGTTTTGCAACCGCCGCTGGAAACGCTTTTGGGCGGACAAGAACTGATTATGCCGTTCGAGCCGTTCGGCTTTCAGTACGAGGGCATCGGCTGGCTCTTTTCGCAAAAGGCCGCTTTGTTGGCCGACGAGATGGGACTTGGCAAAACAATGCAGTCGATCACAGCCATGCGACTGCTGCTCCGGAGCGGTCGTGTGCGCTCGGTGCTGCTGGTCTGCCCGAAACCGCTGATTCCGAATTGGCAACGCGAGTTCAAACTGTGGGCCGAAGAGCTGCCGGTGATCACGATCGAAGGCGATGCCGCCCGCCGCCGAATGCTGTGGACCATGCCCAATGCACCGGTCCGCATCGCCAACTACGAGCTTCTGGTCCGTGATTTCCAGATGCTCGGACCGGACGAATTTCCTCAGTTCGACTTGGTTGTTCTGGATGAAGCCCAGCGGATCAAGAACCGCGACTCGCTGACCGCCGAAACGGCTCGGGCCATCCGTCGCCGCCGCGCTTGGGCTCTGACCGGTACGCCCATCGAGAACCGGCCCGAAGAGTTGGTGTCCTTGCTGGAGTTTATGGAAGTCGTTCCACCGCGGGCCTCGCTCGACTTGCGGCAGCTCCGGCGGCTGTCCGAAGAGCACATCCTTCGCCGGACCAAAGACCTCGTTTTGACCGACTTGCCGCCGCGTCTGGACCGGGATGAGTATCTGGACTTGGCGCCGGCTCAGCAGTACGCTTATCAAGTGGCCGAAAAAGAGGGTGTCATCCAGCTCAACGACATGGGAGACGCCGTCACGATTCAACACGTTTTCGAGCTGATCCTGCGGCTGAAGCAAATTACCAACTTCGATCCCTTGACCGGCGAAAGCGCCAAACTAGACCGCTTGAGCAGCGAAATGGAAGAAATCGCCAGCAGTGGCTGCAAGGCGATCCTGTTCAGCCAGTGGACTCGCTGTCTGGATTGGCTTCAAGCGCGGCTACGACATTTCGGCGCGTTGATCTATCACGGCGGCATCCCGGCCGGAGAGCGCGAGCGGGTGCTGAAACGGTTCCGAGAAGATCCCGACTGTCATCTGCTTTTGATGAGCTATGGGGTCGGAGCGGTCGGATTGAACCTGCAGTTCGCCCAGTACGTTTTCCTTTTCGATCGCTGGTGGAATCCGGCCGTGGAAGATCAGGCCATTAATCGAGCCCATCGCATTGGCCAGAAAAGCGCGGTCATCGTGACCCGGTTCATCTCGCGCAACACGATTGAAGAACGCATTGATCGGGTGCTCAAGCAGAAGCGAAAGCTTTTCGAAGAAATTCTCGGCCCAGGCGCCCGATCGAACGTTTCGCTAAGCTTGACGGCGGCCGAGATCTTCGGCCTGTTCGACCTGAAGACGCGGCAAGCCCCTGCGTCTGAAAAGTCTGGCCCCGCCAGCACGATCGCTCCAGCCGGTAGATCCGGTCCTAACGCCGCGTAACGCCGCCACAGTGAACGAAGGACGCAAGCCTCCGATGTCGCCGCCAGCCGGTCCATCCGCGCCAGACCACTGCCAAAACATGTGCGTACAACACGCGCCGTGACGTGCGAAGAGTGCGAGGCCGGGCCTGAAGCGGTTCGTTGCGCCCGGCGGCTGCTTTGGCTTGCTCTGTGGCGCCGAGCGTTAAGAAACAATGGCTTGATGTGGAAAGGGCGCGATCAATGACACAGTTTGATCTCCAAGCAGTCCAAGAAGCCCTTGTGCATTTCGACCTCGATGGCTGGTTGTTGTGCGACTTTCGTGGCAGCAATTCGTTGGCCCGACGCGTTCTGAACCTAGAAGGGACGCAGATTGCGTCCCGGCGCTGGTTCTACTTCGTCCCGGCGGCAGGGACGCCTCGCAAACTCGTCCATCGAATCGAGCCGGCGGTGCTCGACGACCTGCCCGGTGACAAGTTCGTCTATCTGCGATGGCAAGAGTTGGAAACGGGCGTGGCCAAACTGGTCGCTGGAACGGAGAAGATCGCCATAGAGTACTCGCCCCGAAACCGCAACCCCTATGTGGCCCGCGTAGACGCCGGAACCGTCGAACTGGTCCGTGCCGCCGGCGTCGAAATCGTCTCGTCCGGCAACTTGATCCAGCAGTTTGAAGCCACATGGGACGAAGCGCAATGGCAGATGCACCAGCAAGCGGCCCAAGGCACTCACACCGCCTTCGATCGCGCGTGGCGATTCATCGCCGAGCGAATCCGGCGGGAAGGAACCGTAACGGAAACGCAAGTCCGAGATACGATCCTGGACCACTTCCGCGAAAACGGTTTGACGACTTCGCATCCCCCCATCGTGGCCGTCGGGCCCAACAGCGGAAATCCGCACTATGAGACGGGGACGGGCGAGCAAACCACCATCTCCGAAGGCGATCTCGTCCTGATCGACTTGTGGGCGAAGCTGGATCGGCCGCGGGCCGTCTACAGCGACCTGACGCGGGTCGGCTTTGTGGGCACGGAAGTGCCGGCTCGGTACGACGAAGTTTTCCGCATCGTCGCGGCGGCTCGCGATGCCGCCATCCGGTGCGTCCGGGACGCCTTCGCGGCCAACCGCCCGCTTTCAGGCTGGGAGGTCGACCAAGCCGCCCGCGACGTCATTGAGCAAGCTGGGTACGGCGATCGCTTTGTCCACCGGACGGGCCACAGCATCGGCCAGGAGACTCATGGCAACGGGGCCAACATGGACAATCTGGAGACGCGCGAGGAGAGATTGATTCTGCCCCGAACCTGCTTTTCCATCGAGCCGGGCATCTACCTGCCGGAATTCGGCGTCCGCAGTGAAGTGAACGTCTTTGTCGACAAGACCGGCCGCATCCACGTGACCGGCGGTGAAATCCAGCAGCAAGTCCTGGCCGTTCTGGCCCGATATTGACCCCGTTCGATAGGACATTCATCGAGATAGCAACTTCTCGGATCGATCGCTCCTTAACCGAAGCCCACCAGCCCCAGTCAAAGGAAATCCTCACGGCGGGCGGAAAAATCGGTTGCATCTTCGCCGCCAATTGCGTATCAATTAGACGGAGCAACCGAATGCACCCCTAGCTCAACTGGATAGAGCATCGGTCTACGGAACCGAAGGTTGCAGGTTCGAGTCCTGCGGGGTGTACTTACAATCTGGTAGGATATCATTTCGCGGCGCAACGCATTGTGACTCGAGGAGTTCCGACAATCGTTCTAAATCAATTGGCTCGATTTACCGATCCTGTCTTGTGGTCAGATGCTCAATATTTCGCGTCCTC
>JAADHY010000621.1:6275-8361 GCA_013151585.1 Planctomycetota bacterium | reverse complement strand
TCATCGGTTCCTTTGCCAGCGAATGATCATGCAACGGGCCAGCGGTGCTGGGCGCGCTTCCGGCCCTCTGGTCTTTTCCTCAATGCATCCTGAAACAATCCGCGCTCAAGCACTTCACCCGGTGCGCTCAGCTTTCAGGGCTCAGCCCCCCGCTCCCAACTGTTTCTCCGCGATCTCGATGGCCTTCAACAGCCCTTTGGCCTTATTCAACGTCTCGTGGTATTCGCGTTCCGGCACGCTGTCGGCGACGATTCCCGCACCGGCCTGGATGTACGCCTTGTTGCCCTGCAGTACCAAAGTGCGCAGGGCGATGCAGGTATCCATGTTGCCCAGAAAGTCTAGATGGCCGACCGCGCCCGCGTAGGGACCACGTCGATGCGGCTCCATTTCGTCGATGATCTCCATGGCCCGGACTTTCGGAGCGCCGGAGACAGTTCCCGCGGGCAGTCCGGCGCGCAGGGCGTCCAGCGCCGTCAAGTCGTCGCGCAACTGGCCCGAGACATTCGAGGTGATGTGCATCACATGGCTGTATCGTTCGACGACCATGACGTCGCTCAGCCGCACCGTGCCGAATTTCGCCACTCGACCCACGTCGTTGCGCGCCAGATCGACCAGCATCACATGTTCCGCTCGCTCCTTCGGGTCGGCCAATAGCTCTTCGGCCAGCCGTTGATCTTCTTCCTCGGTCGCGCCACGCCGCCGCGTCCCGGCCAACGGACGAATCGTGACGACCCGATCTTCCACGCGGACCATGATTTCTGGGGAGCTGCCCACCAAAGCGACGGTGGGCGTTTTCAACAGGAACATGAACGGACTCGGATTGACCACTCGCAAGGCTCGGTAGATGTCCACCGCCGAGGCCTGCGTCTCCAGTTCCAGCCGCTGGCTGATCACGACTTGGAAAATATCTCCCGCCTGGATGTATTCCTTGCAGCGCCGCACTGACGATTCAAACTGTTCCTGCGTCATATTGGATCGGTAGGCGAGTTGCGGGTCGCCGGTCACGTCGATGTCGGCCAAAGTCAAACCCGTCTCGCGGAGCTGCAATTGGTCGCAGAGGGCATCGACCGCCTGGCACGCCCGCTCGTATTCGTTACGCAGATCGCCGCGGTCCGTCCGTGCGTGGGCGACGACGAAGATCGTCTTGTTGATGTGATCGAAGATGATCATCCGATCGTAGAAAGCGAAAGACAGGTCGGGAAGGCGGCGATCGTCTTCTGGTGCGTTCGGCAGGTGTTCGGTGTAGCGGATCACGTCGTAGCCGGCGTATCCGACGGCTCCGCCACAATAGGGGGGCACCCCCGGTACTCGGGCCGACCGATAACGGCGAAGAATCTGACCGAGCTCTTCGAGCGGGTCGGGCGACTCCAGCCGCCGCTGCCCGTCCGCCTCAGTGACGACAACCTCGCGATCGTAGGCATCGATCCGCAAGAAGGGGTCGGCACCAAGAAAACTGTATCGACCGATTTTCTCGCCGCCAACAACGCTTTCAAACAAAAAGGAACCGTCCGACTCGGCGATCCGGCAATACGCCGAGACCGGCGTCAGCATATCGCTGACCAGACGGCGAAAGACCGGGACGACCGTCGCGTCTTCCGCCAGTCGGCAAAATTCGTCCAAGGTGGGATAATGTCGCATAGGCCGAATACTCGTGCGAGCGAACGTCGGAGCAACGGTGTGTCAAAGCCACACACCGGCAGCTCCCGGGGAACCGGTCGGGTGGAAAGCAAACTCTGCAATCCGTCACCGCCGGCGAGTTGACTGATCTATAATAACGGTGGCGTGTTACGTCCGAAAGGGCTGTTGGGGCTTCGCTTGACTCACCTTAGTCCCAAGTTAGAATTGAGCGCGCCGCGGGTTGTCTGGCCCGGCGAAGCGTTGCGTGTTGCGTCGCGAGTCCGTCGCCGCAAGGTGCAGCGACAGCCTTGGTAAGGGCGGCAAAAGCGGCAAATCCCAGGAGGCGGTGAGCGGCCTGGAGCACGAATTTGGCCTGCTTGGCGGGAGGGGGAAGCTTTTGCTGAGCCGCGAGCGTGGCCGGACAGGCGAGCTGGATGTGTGGTTTGGTAGTCGGCTCGGCAGGAGTCTC
>JAADHY010000621.1:0-6263 GCA_013151585.1 Planctomycetota bacterium | reverse complement strand
GAGTTCAAGGCCGGTTAGCCTCCTGCACGAAACGCGGCGTGCCGTTTGGCGGGACGAACGGCTTCGACCGCGGATCGGCGTTTGGATCGTCCGTTTTTCAAGAAGTCCCTCCCATGAAAAAATGCCGTCGGTGCTCGAAACCAGCCACCTTGCACATTACCGAAATCCGGAACGGTGAGGTGCACGAGTTGCACCTTTGCGACAGTTGCGCGCACGTCTATTTGAGCAACCCTCAAGCGTCCGAAGCAGACCCAGACATCGACGAGTTCCCCTTCAAAGTCGCGGACGATGCGCGTCTGGACGAAATGGACCAGATGGTCTGCCCGAACTGCGGGATCACGTTCCGAGAGTTCCGCAAGCTCGGGCGGTTGGGCTGCCCGCACGATTACATCGCGTTCGAGGCCGAGTTGCTGCCGCTGTTGGAAAACATCCACGGCGACACCCAGCACGTCGGAAAGGTTCCGAAGCGATCCCCCGACGCCAGTCAGCGCCACTACCGGTTGATTCGCCTTCGGAATCAGTTGCGCGTGGCGGTGGATGAGGAGAATTATGAGGAGGCGGCTCGGCTGCGAGACGAAATTCAGGCGCTGGAAGCCGAATTGAAGGAGTCGGGGGCTCCGAAAGATTGAGCGGCGGGGGGCTCGGTCGGCTTCCCGCCTGGGCGTGTGGACGATTGAAAAACAGCGAGGAGATCGCGATGGACTTGGATGCCCTGTCACGGAGAAGCGGCGAGTGGCTGCGTGGGACGGGCCCCGAGTCGGACATCGTGGTCTCCAGCCGCATTCGTCTGGCTCGTAATCTGGCCAAGTATCCTTTCGTGGCTCGGGCCGACGATGCGCTGAAGTCCGAAATCGAAGAGCTGCTTCACACGACGCTTTTGAAACTGCCGCTGCCGAAACGACTGGATTACGTCAAAGTCGACCAGCTCGAGAGTCTCGACCGGCAGTTGCTCGTTGAGCGGCAATTGATCAGCCGTGAGCACGCCGAAAGCGAAGGAGCTCGCGGCGTCTGCATCTCGGACGAGGAAAACGTCAGCCTGATGGTCAACGAAGAAGATCATCTGCGGATTCAGGTGCTCCACAGTGGCTTCTCGCTGGATGAATGCTGGCGCGAAATCAGCGAAATCGACGACATCATCGAGGAATCGGTCACGTACGCTTTCAGCGAACGGCTCGGCTATCTGACCGCCTGCCCAACGAATGTGGGAACGGGCATCCGGGTCAGCGTAATGCTGCATCTGCCCGCCTTGGTCGTCACCAAAGAGATTCACAAGGTTTTCGGAGCCCTGCAGAAGATCAACCTGACCGTCCGCGGCCTGTACGGCGAAGGAAGTCAGGCCATGGGCGACTTCTATCAGATTTCAAACCAGGTGACGTTGGGCAAGAGCGAAGAACAACTGATCGACAACCTGAAGGCGGTGGTCCCGAACATTATCAATTACGAGCGTCGGGTTCGAGAGGCGTTGATTAAGGACCGCCGGCAGGAACTGCACGATCAGGTTTCTCGAGCGTACGGTATCCTGCGCAACGCCCAGACAATCAGCTCCGAGGAAACCATGCACTTGCTTTCGAGCGTGCGGCTGGGAATCAATCTGGGGCTGATCGACGATCTGGAAATCCCGACGATCAACGAACTGTTCATTCACACCCAACCAGCCCATCTGCAAAAGCTGCAGAAGCGCCACTTGGAGTCGGCCGAACGGAACGTTGCCCGCGCCCGATTCTTGCGTCACCGACTGTCGGGCCGCTCGTGAGGACAACTGATTCTTCGGCCACAATCTCTTCGGCATCGGGTTTCGTGGCTATGGAACGTTTCGCGCGACGCATGCCGCTCATGCGAAAAACACTGCTACGCCGGCCGCAGCTTTCGTTGATTTCGTCGGGGGAAAGCTCGCGCAGCGAGCGCAGGCCCACCACTTTTGTGAACAGTCAGAAGAATAAGTTATGCGGCTCGGGATGTAGGATGGGCTTTCTACCCCTTTGTCAAATCCAAAAAGCGGGATGCCCCAGTTGTGTGGCGCAGGCGTCTCGCCTGCGAAAAGCGGCCGAGACGGCCGCACCACAACGCAACGCCATCCAAGCCTTTGCTGTGACATAGCACTCGCCCGTCAAAAAAGCGACGGACAGGAATGTGCATGCTACGAAATCAGCGTGTTGTTTTCTGACGCCCCCTTGTGTTTGGCAAGCCGGCGGCCGCCTTCGGGGACCTGGTCGCACTTTACAAGTCCTATCCCGTCGACGGTTGGGTGGTTGCGTCGGTTTGTCGGCGGCGGATATGCGATTCAAGACGCTCCACGACTTCGTCGATAGAAAGCGACGTCGTGTCAACGATCACGGCGTCGGGGGCAGGGCGGAGCGGGCTGTCCGCTCGCTGGCTGTCCCGCTGGTCCCGCTCGCGAATTTGCATCAGGATTTCGTCGAAAGACAGGTCGCCTCGGCCGGCTCGTTTCAACTCTTCGTACCGCCTGCGTGCCCGTTCTTCGGGGGCGGCTGTCAGGAAGAACTTGCAGTCGGCGTCGGGAAAGGCCACTGTGCCTTGATCACGGCCTTCGGTCACCACGTTGCGGCCTCGGGCCAGGAGCCGCTGCTGCCGGACCATCTCGCGCCGGACGCCCGGATGCGTCGCCACAATCGACGCGCCCTGCGTCACCTCGGGTGTGCGAATCGCGTCGGTCACATCCACGCCGTCCGCCCATACGCGATCATCGCGGAGGTCGATGCGCACCTGTTTGGCCACATCCGCGGCGGCCGCGGCTTGTGTCATGTCGACCGAACGATATAGACACGCCCAAGCGACCACGCGGTACATGGCGCCGGTGTCTAGGAACTCGAAACCCAACCGGCGAGCCAGTTCTCGGGCGACCGTGCTTTTGCCTGAGCCTGCTGGTCCATCAATGGTCACAATCATCGCGTCTTTTGCCGTCAAAAGGGCCGTCGGGATAACCTGAAGCGAGTTCAGTTGAAAAACAACTCCACCTCGGCGATTTCGTACGGGCCCAGGTCCAAGAGCACGGCGTCGCCTTGCACCGAGACCGGGCGGAGGGTTCGGCCTTCGAAGTCGCGCTGGCGTGCGGATGCAGGCGTCCGGAAGCATCTCAGGCGAACCGCTCGACCTCGCCCTTCTGTTTCGATCAGTCGAACCGTGAACCCGCGGCGAGCGGCCGACCGCTGCGAGCTGCTCGCCGACGAAAACGTCGCCGTCTGGTGCGGCACGTTGGCGTCGGTCGCTCCGCTCGTTTCGATCGGCTCGTCTCTCCATTCGGCTCCTTCCTGTGTCAGATCGTCCCAGGCCTCCACTTGGTCGTGCCACTCGTCCCAAGGATCCTGCGGCAGATCGCCCGCCGGCGGATCGAGGGCCGACACCGCCGCCTTCTCTTCGGACTGCTCATCGGCCGGTTCCGGCAACAATTCCGACAGCCCCAGGATTTGAACGTTTTTGGCGTCGACGTGAAACAGCCAGCCGGTCTGACCCGGCCGAGGCGGCCCGCAGTCGGTCGGGATCGCCTGCAGCGGCGTCGTCACATCCCACGCTGCTTGGAGCGGATAGTCCTGGTCGATGGCGATCCACAGCCGGAACCGGCGACGCGTTTCGCCCGCGGTGATCAACAGCGTGTCGAGCATGCGAGGGCCGGTCTTCCGGTGAAAGGGCAACCCCCCGAAAAGCAATGTCGTTCGCTGCTGCTCGCTGGCGATCTCCAGGTAGCCGGGAGTCTCGATTCGCTCCCCTCGAGCCGTCTGAGCCGTCTCGAGTATCGAGCGTGTGAGCGAGGCAGTCGCGTCGTTCCAGGCGAAGCGGCTGGCGTAGTAAGACGCCCACGGTGCCGCCTGGGGCAACTGATGCGGATTCAACTCGATCTCCAGTTCCAGCACCGGCCGGTGCCGCCACACGCGGAAAGCTTGCCGGAACTCCGCCAAGACGGCTTTCGATTGCTGGTCGATGATCTCGCCCGTCGCGACGATCTCGCCCAGGTGCGGACCGCTCGAGGTGACTTGGAGCGACCGGCAGCGCATCTGGGAGTAATAGCTTTTGTTGACAATGCCGTCTTCGGTGCGGGCGACGGGCCTCGCCCACGGAAAGCGAAACGCCAGTTGCTGGCTGAGCCGATTGGTGTCCCGGCGGTACGTGTTCAGCCGCAAAAGGCCGCCCGTTTCTTCATTGACGTAGGCTTCGAAGAATTCGTTCCGTAGGCAGTTGTCCTCGGCCAGTGGTACCGATGCGGCTTCGTCGACGGCTGGCTGATCGGGGGCTCCCTTCGGGAACCAAGCGAATCCGCAGCCGGGCACAGTCACCAAGACCGCGTGACGGTCGCCGAGCGTCTGGACGCCCAGAACGGGGCCCGTGGGTCGGGGAGCCGGCTCGTCAGCGGACACCTCCACCACGACCTTGCGCGGAAACGAGAGCGGATTGATCACCAAATATCCCGGCTGCCGCGGTGTCCCCTGGAGAATGACATCCCGAAGCGCCCGGGCGGACTCATCGGCCGCCTCGGCCAGCCATCGGTCGGCGCGATCGCCGGCGTCCGCAGTCGCTTCGGCGTAGGCCGCGTCGATCCGAGCCGGCCCCTCTTCAAGCGCCGACAGATCAATCGGCTCGGCTTTCAACGCCTGAGCCAAGGCCCGATACCACGCAAGCGTGCGGAACCGCTGCCAGCGAAGAAAATGGTCCGCGTGGCGGCTGATCGGATTCGGCTGCGATTCCAGCCCGGTCTGTTCGAGCGTGGGCGAGAGGTATTCAGCGGAGTCAAAAACAGACAATTGGCTCGACGATTCGACCTCACGCAGATATTCGGCCAGCGTCACGAATCGGCCGACGCAGGGCGAGTAACGCTGCATCCGACGCAGATCGTCCAACCAGGGAGCTTCCGAATCCGCCCGGCGGACCAGGGCAGCCATGGCGGCCGTCTGATCATGTTCCATCGACTCAGCCAAACGCACGGCCAGATCGAGATAGCTGGACGCCTTATCCGCAGGCAACGGCGCCCGGCTGATGGCGTCGATCACCGTGCCATCGCATCCTTGCCAGCGAATGGCCCCGTAATCGCTTTCGGGATAGGTCCCCTCGCCGAACAGAACGTGCAGCACCCCATCAAACCCGAATCGTTTCAGAATCTGCGGCAAGCTGCTGGTCAACCCGAACGAGCCTTGTGCCCAGATGCCGGGGCGGCGGCCGAACAATCGCCGGAAGACGTCGAGTCCGCGGTGGAACTGCCACAGCAGGCTGTCTAGCGGGACGAGTGTGGGGGTGACGTCCCGCCATGTTCCGCCGGCAAAATCGACGGTTTCGGTTTCCCAGGCTTCACCAAGGGCCTCGGTCCGGTCCGGCGAGCTGGCGTGCCAACGCTCCAGATCGCGGGCCGCCACGATCAGGTTGATCGGCGCGGCTCCGCTCGGCGGACGCGGAATCATCTCTGGCGGCGTTTTCTCATCAAGCACGCAGAGATCAATCAAGAAACTTTCGATGGGATAGAACCGTTCGCGTCCTTCCGTCAGCGACTCGAAACAGTTGCGCAGGTGCTCGCGGGCGGTCGCCGAATCGTTGGCCAGAGCAGATTCCGCCGCCGACAACCCTTCCCGCCGCAGATAGACCTCGTCCAGGTCGTTGTAGTAGTGCATGTGCCGCGTGAGCAGTTCCATGAGGAGATAACACGTTCCTAGGGCGAAGAAATCCGCGACCAGTTCCGGATCGATCTTCGGTAGCGGCCCGGATTCTTCCAGCGGCTTTAAGGCTTCGCGGAGCATCACGTCCCGGTCGACCAATTCCTCCAGGACCACGCACCCGCGGTCGCGCACCTGGTCGATCCAGCCTTTGGGGAGTCGCTTCCCACACGCCTCGGTCACAAAGATCAAACTGCGGTCGGGGACTTCAGGTGGCTCGTCGGCCCGATGCCACCTCGGCAAGACCTCCGCCCCGGCCAGAAGCACGGGATGCCACGCCACTGCGAACGCGTTCAACAGGCTCGCGGCCTGCAGGTCGGGCATCCCGACCGGCAAGTCCTCAACGCTGTAGCTCGGGATGAAAACGATCAGGTCGCTGTATTTCATCGAATTCCTGTTCCTGTCGCTTCTCTCCATGCAGGCGGCCCGACGCCGGAAAGCCGCTCCGACTATCTCGGCCTCGGGGCAAGTTGGCTCCCGCCTCGCCCGACCATTCCATCAGATCGCGAAAGCGCAACAATGAAACCGTCGAATCAAGGTGAGTCCTCTGCAATCAGGGACAACTGGACGTCGCCGATCGGAGAGTTGTCGGTAATCACCCGGCGGTCC
>JAADHY010000067.1 GCA_013151585.1 Planctomycetota bacterium | reverse complement strand
CAAAGGTTTGCCGCCGCTGCACTTCGAGAAACTCGCGTGCACAGCCTGCCACGCCGGTCCGTGGCCCGGCGACCATCCGCAGGTGGTGCAGACGTCGCTGGCGCACGAGCTTGGCGAGCCCGCTCACCGCAAGAGTGATGATCCGCCGCAGATCGTCGCTCCCGTCTTTCTGAAGGGCGCCGACGGCCGGATCGCCCCCTACCGGTTAGTCTGGCCGGCCTTCTGGGGTCTGATGGAAGGCGATCAAATCCGGCCACTGAATCCCGAAACCGCCTACAAAGAACTCCGCCGCGCTCTGCGTGTCCGACGTGACTTCCGCAAAGAACTGGTCCGCGTGCGCCTGAGCACCGAGGAAAAGGCCAGCGTTTTGGGCGAAGACCGCGCCAAAGTCCCTGAGATGAAACTGACGGAACAGGAGAAGGCAAAGCTGCAAGAGCTGGTACAGAAGAAACGGGCCGAAGGTTTTCCGGAGAAGCTGGCGGCGGCCCTGAAGGACTTGGGCAAGAAGCATCCGGACACGACGCCTGTCTATGTTGCCGGTGGGAAAGTTTACAGATTGGGCGCCGACGGAAAGCTCGAGCAGTTCGAGCATGCGGCGGCAGAGCCCTACGCGTGGCCCCTGGGACATGACGTCCGGCCGGCAAGCCAGTCGCTGGGAGCCGGCGGCTGCACTGACTGCCACTCCGACGGCTCCGCCCTCTTTTACGGAACGGTCACTGCGTTAGGGCCCGCTCCGGACACGACGCCGAAAACGACTGTCATGTACGAGCTCCAGGGCCTTGATCCTGACTTGCTGAAGGTCTGGAACGAGTCGTTCCGGGGGCGTCCGGCCTTCAAATGGTTCGCTTTCATCGCCGTTGGGTTGACCGCCGCAATCGTGATCGTCTTCTTACTGGTCGGCCTGAACGGACTGATCCGGTTGCTGTTTCGACGGAGCCGTTGATGCAGCGAAACGTCGCAACTGAAGTGAGTGAACAGCTGCCGAAATTCTCCGGTAGCGGTAGGCATTGGCCTCTGCTGTCGCGACCGGTCCGTCCGCGTGGGACCGCAGGCTAGCGCCTTGCGTTCACTCGAGAACCGCCGCCGGAAAAAGACCCATGTGCGGTGCGCAGATTGTGAAAAACGAAGAGACGCAACCGTCCGTCCGAAGACCGCGATTCCTGGCTGGTGAACCGCGAGAATCGCCGGCCGGTCTTCTCGTCACCAGAAACCGTTTGACCGAGGTCAACCGATGAACCGCCTTGATAGTCTCTTTCTGCTCGGCGACCAGTCGGGCCGCTTTCTTCCGCTGGTCGGATGGATATTCTTGGGCGCCGTGATCGCTATGGCGTTACATGCCTGTGGCGGCTGGGCCGCACGCCGGCGTGGCTACGCCGCACCGCCGCCGGCACGCTGGAACTGGTGGGAGCGCTTGCTTTATGCTGTGGCGGTTCTGGCCCTGCTAGACCTCTCCGTCACTGCGTTCTACGGGATGGCCGTTCACGGGCATCTAGGCGGATGGTGGCTGTTGGCGCACATGGTGGGCGCGGGAACCTTCCTGGGCGTGCTTCCGTTTTTGGCGCTGACGTGGTGCCGGCCGTGCTGCTTTGAGTTGTCTCCGCGACCAGACAACGCCAAAACACAGGAATCCCAAGGCGAAGCCCACGAGGTCACGCCTGCGATGGCTTTTCCTCCCCGTCGTTTCTCGTGGCTGGGCAAGCTGACTTTTTGGCTCATGATGATCAGCGGGATTGTCGTGGCCGGAACCATGTTGCTCAGCATGCTGCCGCTTTTCGGTACGCACACACTTGAAGAACTCTTAGACCTGCACCGGTACAGCGGCTTGGTTCTTGCCACGGCCGCTCTCTTGCACCTCTACAGCGTTTGCGCCAACCGGCTCGGGTTTGGTTGAAGGCGATTCGTGCCCCATTTTGGCCAACCGGAGCGTCGGCCGCCGAGTGACAGATCACTTTTGGGGAAGTTCTCGGGAGTCCGACCCGTTCCGCCAGCGACGCTGCCCCGGTCGCCGATCAAGCCGCGCTGCGATCCAGCAGGACGCGATCGTCCCCAGCGTTATGATGAGCACGTGGAACCAGCGACGCTGTGGCCAGAGACTCCACGCTGCGCATAACGCGGCGAACGTAAACGTCGCTCCGAGCCCCAACGCGGCCAGCGCCAGGCCCCTGCGGAAGAAAATATACTGCCGTTCCATTTCGTACTCCAGAACGGTTCGATGCTGCGCGAGCATCCGCCGCTCCTTTGGTCGGCAGCTCACGCAACCGGGCCGAAATGCTCGCCCCATTTTTTCGCCAGTGGCTCCCCGAGCGCGATAGCCGCAGCGTATTCGTCCGGCGAAAGCGGACGGAACCGCTTGACCATTTCGACGTTTTTCTTGACCTGCTCTTTGTTGTGCACGCCGAGGTTCACAGCAGCCACGCCCGGCGTACTCAACGCGTACCGCACGGCCAGTTCCAGATGCTCGAGCGGCATCTCGGGCGGAGCCTTTGGATTCTTGTACGATCCTGCTTTACGGCTGGCGCCGCCAAAAACTTTCATCGCCACGATTCCCACGTTGTACTTCCGAGCGACCGGCAGAACCGTCTTCTCAAAACCGTAAGTGTGGCGGTCCACGAAGTTCACCAACGTCATCAGAACGTCTACTTCTCCCGTCTCGATCAGCGGGATGAACTTACCAGGCCGGTTGTGGCCGGAGATTCCGAGGAATCGGAACTTCCCCGCTTTCTTTTGTTGAACCAGCCAGGTGAAAACGCCGTCCGGCCCCAAGCCTTTTTCGATGTCCCGGTCGCCGGCGCTGTGGTAGTAAACCAGATCGAAGTAGTCGGTCTTCAGCAGACGAAAGGATTCCGCCAGCGATCGCTTGGCCTCTTTGACGTCGTCCGCCAGAACCTTCGTGGCCAAGAAAACCTCCTTGCGGCGCGAGCCCAGCGCCAGCCCCACGCCCTCCTCCGCCTGCACGTAAGCCGGCGCAACGTCGATCATGTTGATCCCTAAATCGAGCGCATAGTTGACGATTTCGGCGATCTTCGGCGGAGGAATTTGAGGGCTGAAACCACAGGGAGCCGTTCCCAGACACATCGTCGTGACGGAAGCTTTCGTCCGTCCCAGGATGCGTCGAGGCAGCTCGGCAATCGGCGATTCGGTGTCCGCCCGAACGGCGCCGGCATCAATGGTCTGAGTTCCCCAAAGAAGCGCGCCTGTCCACACGCTGGTTTGGCGCAGAAACGACCGCCGCGGCATTCGCCCGGCGTCATTTGACGTATCGAAATGCATGGTTTCCCTCCATCGAGTTGCAGTCGAGAAGCAGACGACCGCATGCCGCGCTCGTCAACTGAGAGTCCGATACCACCATGTCGGAAATTCGTCCGTTTTGCAACGGTCGCGACGCCAGAACCGAGGAGAAGAGCCATCCGGGATGGCGCGGTCAGCCCCCGGCCAGAACGGACCGAGGCTGCATAATCGGCAATTTTGGGCAACGGGTAACCGCTGCAGCAGATTGCCCAAATTGACGGAGAATCGGCGGCCCAGCCGGTGATTCCCGCGAAGAACTTTGTGCGGTCTGCGGAACCGGTATAACCGTCACAACCGATCCGCGAATTCGGCGTAACTTTCTGTTACGGAATGACTTGAGAGACTGAAGAAAGCGGCAAAAACCGTCCGATACGATTCCAAACGGCCTACCGAACTAATCGATGTTCCGGGTTCAGACGCTACGCGTTGCCGAATAAGAGTAGGCGTTATCAGGCAGCCGCCCGGAGTGATGGCGAAGACTGGGAATCAGGTTTGTTGGCATCGGTTCGGCCGTTCGACCAAGCGTGTGGACACAGCCCGCCATCACTCGCCGAGACGCGGAAAAGGCCGAGTCGTTCGATAAGAAACTGTCAGTTCCTGCGGCCGCCTTCTGAGCGCAGGAAAGCCTGGACCGGCACGCGTGGTCGACGCGGCCCGTGAGAAGTATGTTACCGGAAGAAGGAGAGGTTCCAGAGATGCGTTGGATCAAGACCCTGACGGCAGTGGTCGCAACGCTGGGTTTGAACGTGGTCAGCCAGGCGGGAATTCTGGATCTGGTCAGCCACGAGGGGGGGCAATGTGGGGAACAGGCCTGCGTCGAAAAGGCCCCCGAATGCAAGCCCACGATTCAGCGACCGTGTGAAACGAAATTGTTTAACTATCAGCGTCAAGTCTGCGAGAAGGCTCCGCCGTCTTGCAAGCCCGAGTGCGTGGCGCCAGCACCGAGCGCCGCCTGCGCCCCCGCCGCCAAGCCTTGCGCCCCGAAGGCCAAGCCTTGCGTTCCGCCCCCTTGTCCCAAGAAAAAAGCTTGTGGGAAAAAGGACGGCTGCGGCGACGGCTGTGTCGATCGGTGCTGCGATGCCGATCCGTGTGAAATCGCTGAGCTGATCTTCCAGTCCCAGACCGCCTGCTATGCCAAAGATCGGCGAAAGGCCATCGACAAGCTGGGGGACAAGTTCGATTGCGTGTGCAACCCCGAGATCATGGCGGCTTTCATCTATGCTCTGAA
>JAADHY010000732.1 GCA_013151585.1 Planctomycetota bacterium | reverse complement strand
AGCGCTTTACTACTTGCATCTGGCGACGCGCACGGCCCGGTTGCAATCGTATGAGCGAGTGTTAGCGCCGCGTGCGAAGGAGTGGATTCCGAAGTTCCGCGACCGATGGGGGCTGGCCGCGTGGAGCTTGACCGAAGAGATCACGCCGGAAATCGTGGCCGAACTCGGCCCGTACTACCGGCTGGTTCGGGAGCTGGCACCGAATCAGCCGCCGACCGTGTTACACAACAACTTCCCCGCCGCCCTGGCTGACCTCAAACAGAACCGGCCAGCGGTGATTACGCACGATTTCTATCCGTTCTTCTGGTCGCCCCGGTCCGGGCCGTCAAACCCGCGTCGGTCGGTCGCGGCCCTGCGGGCCGGGAGCCGATTCTACAAAGCGTGTCGCGAGCACTGGGCGAGCTTGTGGATGATGGTCCAAGCGTGGGGCACGCCGGAACGCCGGCCACTCGACCCGCCGCACTACGGCTACCGAACCGGCATGCGAACGCCGGAGCCGGGCGAGATCAAACTGCAAGGTTGGGTCTCGGTGGCCGAAGGAGCGACCGGGCTGTTCTTCTACGCCGCTTTGCCATCACGGCCCGAAGAGCATCAACTGTGGGACTTCGGCTGGAAAGAAACCGCTCGCACACGCGCCGCCGGCGAGCTGTTCGAGCAACTCCAGCGGGTCGCCCCGCTGCTCTGCCGGCTCGAGCGCGACTATGCCGAAGCCGGCTTCGTCTCCACCTCAAACCCGAAGGTCATCGCTCACACGTTCGTCCGCCGCAAGGACTCCGACAACACAGGCCGGCCCGCGGAGCAGACACGCCGGCCGAGCGACTTGCCCCCCGCCCGCTACATCGTGCTCGCTTCGCTCGACGGCTTCGAACCGCAACGCTTCAACCTCTCGGTCCAAACGGACCAGCGTGTCTTCGACCTCATCAGCCGCCGCGACATCACCGATCAGCTCACCGACATGGTCCTGCCACCCGGCGAAGGCCGCGTCCTGCTCGTCGGCTCCCGCGACGACTTTCACCAAACCTGCCGCCTGATCGACTCAGATGGGACACGGTCCCAGTAGCAGAACAGCCACACCAACTGTCGGCTAACGCGGTTCAAGGAAGGAAAGGGCCACGCGCGTGAAAGTGATGAATTCGTACCCGCGTTTTATGCCGCGTTCCCACAGAATGCCAATGGTGCCGTCGTCCAGGAGAGTCAGGTCGGAATAGGCGCTGGGGCCGTCATAGATGAGGCGCGGGTTCTTGAAGGAGAGCCCTTCGTCGTAGCTGGTCCAGATGGCCAGTTTCATGCGGCCGGGACCTTGGGGGCCGGTCCAGACGATGCGGTCTTTCGTCCCCAGCCCATGAGCTCGAGTGAACCGCTCGATGCCGCACATCACCGGCGTCACTTTCGGCCCCGGACGCGGCGGGCTCCAGGTCTGTCCGCCGTCGCGACTTTCGCTCAACAGCCTGCAATCTCCGCGACTCTGGCGGCCGTCCATCAAGATGCGTCCATCGACGAGCTCAACCACCTGATTCTCGTTGATTCCCTCTTCACTCGGCACTGGACTGCTGCGGTGCCACGTTTGGCCGTGGTCGTCGCTGTAAATCACGAAGTCCCGCATGGGAGCGTAACTCCAGCAAGCCACGATCAGCCGGCCTTTGCTCGTCTGGATGGCCCCGCCCGGTCCTGGGACCGTAATACGCCATTGGGGATCGTCGAAATCGCGTGCCACGCGGGTCAGGTCGATCGGCTCGGACCACGTCCGGCCGTTGTCGTCGCTCCAGCGAGCCAAATTCTGCACGTCCTCGGTGCCGGGCCGAGCGGCATGCGTCCCCCTCCCCGGTTTGCATCGCACATAAAAAACCCACACACGTTTTGTCGTCTGATCCGTCACGGCCGCCGCGTTAGCCGCCGACCATAGCTCGCCGGGGTCCTCGACGATGATCATCTTCGACCAGGTCCGTCCGCGGTCCGTGCTGATCTTCAACGCCAAATCGATGTCCTGGCCCTTACCGCCTGGGTCGGCCAGATTGTGCTTGCGAGCTTCGACAAACGCCAACAGCGAACCATCCGGCGCCGTGACAATGCACGGGATCCGATAGGCGAAGTATCCGTCCTGCCCTGAAACAAACACATCGGTCGACATCGGGAATTCATCGGCCCAAGCGGACGGCAGTGGCCCCCAGGCAGCCCAAATGATTCCACCAATGCACGCCAAGGCGCTGAGGCCACGCTTCATCATGATCTGCTCTCCCGATTCTCTCGGAGTTGTTCTGAAGCCACTCGGCGACTCTGCTCCACTTAGCGAAACCCAAAAAAGTTTCAAACGTCGAACATACCAAACGGATGCCCTTCGCTGTTCAACGGCCCAACCACAAAGCTTGCTCTGCCGGGACCGGATGCCCGACCCACAACCCGCCGGGTGCTCCCGGTGCCGCAAATTCTGTCGTACGAGCCATGTCTTGAGATTTTCCCCAGTCGTGGAACATCACTCAGTTCTTTCCTTCCGGCGGCTTCACAGGCGCTAACACCGGCCCTGAAGTCGGCGATGAGGACTCAGAGGGCTTCGCGCCCGGCGACCGCTCGGATCGAGCCGGCTTCGGAGTCGGCTTTGCCTTCGCTTTGACCTCGGGGTATTCGATCGAACCGGTCACCGGAGCGATCGCCGTTTGCAGCACCTTGCGTGTCACATCATCCTGCACGAAAGCGACGACGTGCAACGGACGGAGCTCCAACGGACGGGCTGGAAACGCAAAGCCCCGTCCCCGCTCGAAATTCGTCAGGTAGTCGACCAACCGCTGTTTCATTTCGGCGAGATCGACCGTCGTGTCAATCGCAAGCTGGCCGTTCTTCGGGGCGACCCCGTCCGCGCCTCCGATCATGTGTCGCACGATCATTTCATGAAAACGGACGCCGTTCGGAGCCAGGAAAGAGACTTCATCTTCGGCCAGCACGAGACGAAGGCGGACGGCCTCACCCAACGCCTGCTCGCTGTCGACTTTGACCGAGACGTGCAGTTTCCCCTTCTCGGCCACCGCCTTCACCGCAATCCGGATCGGCTGACGTTCGGACGGCTGGGCCAGAATCGTCTCGACCGGTTTGCGGATGCGCCGGTAAACCTCCTGCACGTGAGGCAAGAACCCACCCACTCCCGGCAACGGAGTTCCATCGATGACCAACATCGGTGTCCCCCGACCGTTGTAGTACGCGAAACGCGCCTCCGCATCGGGGTTCGCCAGTGGATCCGGTCCCGGAATGTGTTGGTGGTAACGCAGGACGACCAGTTGCGTGTTCGGATAGGTTTTTTCCAGGCCGCCGACGGCGATGTCCGCAGCAACGCATGGAGGACACTGGGCCCCGGTGAACAGCTCGCAAAGCACCACGTGACCGTTCGCAGTGGTCGAGGTCTGCGACGCTGGCTCCGCGAAACTATAAATTCGATCTTTGTAGACCTTGTCGAGGTACGCTTGCAGCCCTTCTGTTGAACCGTGCTTTTCCTTCCAGAGCCGAGCCAGCGTCTCGCTCGGCAGTTCTTTCTGTCGGCCTTGCACGCTCCAATCGCGAAGCAGGAACTGTTCGGCCATGGGCAAGACGGCCAACTCGGCGTACAGGGCGATCGCTTCGTCCTTGCGACCTTGGCGCTCGGCGTATTCGGCCAGTGCATACGTGATGGCGGCATCAAACGGTCTTTTTTGCCGTAACTCGCGCAGGATGGCTTCGCCTTCCGCCTGCTTGCTCTTGTCCGGCGACGCTAGAAGCAGTCGTCCCTTTTGGGCGCGAGCGGCCGTTTTCGCGGCCTCGATGCTCGCTTGCATCCGTTCTCGGATGCTGGGGTCCACCTGTTTCTCAGCTTCCGCCAAAAACCGCATTGCCACGTCGGGATCGAACAGCGATGTCGCCAAGATGATGCCCGCGTTCAGTCGTGAGACTTGTCCCAAACGTGGCCCCCACCGCTCGGCCGCGGTGACGTATTCCCCGACGATCTGTTCCACTTGCATGACGTCGAAGTTTTTTTCTTTGGCGAGAGCGAGTATTTGAGCATACGCCTGCAACACCAAAGGGCTGTCGGGATACCGCCGGCAGAAGTCGCGGATCGCGTCCACTTCCTTCGATCGGAGCGCCTCTTGAAGGTCACTCAAGCCCGGAGCTTCTTCGTATGGCTTCTCGTTTTTCAGGCTCGACTCTCCCGTCGGAATGAGCCGTGCCGGATCGCACCGTCCAACTGAGAACAGCACGTTTCCCCAAATGGTTCCGTCCCTCAGAGCACCGCGAAAATCCATGTCGCTGTCTGCAACAGAGAACGACAAATGCACCGACTTGTCCTTGAGCTCAGCCAGCTTTAGCTTCACGGGCGGTAGCACGCTGGTCGATTCCAGCACCTTGGCCTCCAGACCGCCCGCCGCGTCGGCTGCGCCGGGCTTCTTGACAAAGTCCAGCAAGACCGCTTTGAAGTCTGTCCCGTTCTGCGTCAGGATCAAAATCCACTTTCCTTCCAGCGTTTTTCGAGCGACGGGCGCGACCTCCAGAGACGGCTGTTTCCCGGCAGGCGAGGTGCTTGCTTCCGCTGAACCGCTCGGCTTCGCCTGGGGCGCTGGCTCCTGTGTCGCCGTCTCGGACGGTGCTGCGTTCGGCTGGGCTGCCGGCGAAGGTTCCGCGGACGGCTGCGCCTCTGAGTCAGCGGCCGACTGCTCTGCGCCAGACGTGGCTGGCGGCGATTCGGTCGGCCGAGAGCAGGCAAAACAGAACAGCGATAACGAAAGAGCCACAAAAATTCGCACAAGTCGTGTCATGTTTCGATCCTGGTGATCTAAAGCGGGAGATTGCGTGGTGTGAAACGAAGCCGAAGTCCGCCGAAATCGTCACGGAACGGAGTCGCGAGCCCCATTCGTAAGCAGGCCC
>JAADHY010000508.1 GCA_013151585.1 Planctomycetota bacterium | reverse complement strand
CGGATGTCGGTTGCGGCGTCTTGTCGGCTTGGCTCTCGACGGGCGTCTCGGTCGGAGCCGGTTCCTTTTTCGGGATCACCGAATCGCTTTCGACTGGCTTGAACGCCTCTGATTGAATGGCGCCAGCCCCTGGCCCGCTCTTTTCACGTGCTCGGAAGCCCTCGTCGGCCGGCTCTTGTTTGGGCGTGGGCACGGGTTTGGACTCTTCTTGAAACGTCCGGGGCTCGCCCGCTGCTCCGCCGGATCCGAACGACTGTTCCGGAGAGGGCTGGGTGGCGGACGGTTGCGACGAAATCGGACAGCCCCCCGTCGGGCATCCCACTCCGGTCGGACAACCGACATCGCAAGGGCTCGGGCAGACCGGACCACACAATCCCCAAGCCGGAGGGGCCAACGCGACTTGTGGTGGGCAAGCGGGCACCGGACACGGAGCGTACCCCATCGACACGGACGGCGGCACCGGGCAGCCTACCGGTCCGCAGGGCGCCGGCATCGCAGGAATCGGAGCGGGCGCGTAATAGGCCCCATAGTAAGCGCCATAATACGGCTGACGAACCGGGCCAAAGATCGCGTTGTATAGCCAGGGAATGATCCCGGCTTCGGTCGCTCCCGCCGTGCTCAACAGCACGATGATCCCCAACAGGCCACATGCCACCCGTTTCCCGCAGACGTTCATGGTCGCACCTCGTGCTTGTTATTTCGATCGTTCCGATTCGAAAAATCGTATGCCCCTCGTTGTCATTACTACTTGTACCGCTTCTCCCGATGGGCTGTCAACAATTGGATTCGAAAGAATCGCAGAAACAGGCGGGCGAAGCTTCCCAAGTCCGTATTTTTTCGTTTGTCGGTAAAGTTTCCCAAACCGGTTTGACCTGCCCTGGCTTCGACCTATGTTTGAGTAGGCGTTGCGTTCCGTGACACCGACCGCCAAAAGGCGTGAGTTTTCCAGCGTCATGACCCACGCGTGGCGTGCAAGTCTTTCCAAGTGCGGGGCTTAGCCACGCCTTTCCCATTGCTCTGGGCGTGGACCCGTTACGACAGAGGGGGATAGGACCATGCGAACCAAGGCACTGAGCAAGCGGCGCGGGGCGGTGCTGGTGCTGGCTGCAGCGATGATGGTGGTCATCTTTGCTTTCTTGGCGTTTACTCTGGACGTCGGCTACATCGCCTTGACGCGAACCCAGCTTCAGGCAGCCGCGGACGCCGCCGCACTGGGAGCCGGTCTGGAGCTGATCGACGGGCTGGGGCTACTGCCGGAGCGCTCTGCTTCTGAAGTCGATTCTTTGGCTCGGCAAGCGGCTGAGGAATTGGCCGCGATGCACTCCGCGGGAGAACTCTCCAGCGTCTATCTGAATCCCGAACGAGACGTGCTGCTCGGACGTTACGAATGGGACGAACAGACCGGCGAATGGACGGCTTTTTGGGGAGTGGCCCCGTACAACCTGGTTCGTGTGACGCTCCACCGCGATCAGGTCTATCCCGGTCAGGAAGATGGACAGCCTGTGGTTGGAGACGAAGAGCTGCGGCTTTTTTTTGCCCCAGCACTCGGACACAGAACGGCGGCCATTCGAGTTCGGGCGGCCGCGGCTTTGCTACCCGGTGTCGGATTCCGAGTCAACCCGGGGAGCGAGCAGACCGTGCCCGTTCTGCCGATCGCCCTTGATGAACCCTCATGGAACGCGCTGTTGGAGGGTGAGGGGACAGACGAGTATTGCTACGACTGCTGTTGCCATTGCGTCTGCGAAGGCAGCGACGGAGTACTGGAAATCAACATCTATCCTGAAGCAGCGCCGGGGAATCCCAGAGGGAACGGAAACGGCACGAATCAGTGGACCCCGGGCAACCGTGGCACGATTGATCTGGGCAATCCCAACAACGCTACGCCCGATCTGGAACGCCAAATCCTGTACGGACTCAACGAGGAAGACCTTTCCTATTTCGGCGGCGAGCTGAGCTTTGACGACGGGCCGATTGAAGTCAACGGCGATCCGGGAATCAGCGCCGCGATCAAAGACGAGCTGGCGGCCATTATCGGCGAACCTCGAGCCCTGCCGCTCTTCTCAGAAGTCACCGGCCAGGGCAACAACACCTATTACAAGCTTGTTCGGTTCGTCGGCATCCGGATCATGGCCGTCAAGCTGACAGGAAACAACAAGTACGTGATCGTCCAACCGGCGACTTTGGTGGACGAGACGGTCGTCCCCGGGGCGATCAGCGTCAGCGACGCTTCGCTCTTTACGCCCGTGCGGTTGGTCGAGTAGGGCGACGCGCCAAACGAGTTCGAAAAAAGAAAGAACTTTTCCGCTCGGGGGCACGAAGACGCCCGCCTGGAATCCTGGCAAACACAAGGGGCTCATCCGTCATTGTCTTGCGCTCGCCGAAAGTCTTGGCGGACTCATGCCCTTCCAGCATTTTTGGCGGTTTGCGTCGGCACGCTCTGCGTACGAATCGGCGAATGGGGACGCCAACCCACCGATCCCGTCCCGTCATACCATTTCAGCCAGAGCAAAGCAGCCACCGCATATCCGCTCAGTGCCCTTTCAACCGCTCGCGGAACGAGAACGTTCCCATGGGGACCAAGGGAAGCGGCTTCGGGAGCGGACGATTCCAAACCTGATACGGAATCGCGTAAGCGTTGACGCGGCCCGACGAGAGCTCGGCGATGTAAAGAGCGCTAGCGCCGAATTGAGCCTGCCCGCGGCTCTGCAACGCACCGAGACCGCTGATGATCGCATACCGCGCTTCGACGTCGGGGCTGATTTTGAAATCACGCGCAACGTTCCGGTAGTAGTACGCCACGAACATGTTCGATTGCTGATTGAAAACGGCCCCTTGCAGTCGGCCGGTCAAGAAATCCAGCACGAAGACGGCTTCCGTATCGCCATCGACTCGCACGGTCGTGATGGCAAACTTGTCGCTCCGGTCTGTCGCCGCCGCAAATCCCGGCTCGTTCGGCCAAAACGATGACACAACCAGTCCCGCAGCGAATCCCACCAACAACCAGCCCCACGCCATTCGATTCTGAAGACTCAGCTTTGCCATTTCGTTCATCTCCTGTTTGCAACTGGGTGCAAGGAATCACCGATTGCGACGGTCTGTCCCCGCGTTTTCGCTGAGCGTACTGTAACCGATTCGCCTAATTGGGACTAGCTCGCTTCGACCGAGATCAGCGCGCCTCGTCGTGCCGGGTCAGCCGGCTGACGTGAATCGCCAGCGAGGTGAGCCACCGCCGACCACTCACGATGTTCTCACGAGACTGCCAGGGAGAGTTTGGCGCCCCCCAGGGACCGGCGGAGCTTCGCTTGTCGGCAGCTCGGCGATTGGTCACAATGAGGACGCTGTTCGAGGTCCCATCTGCTGGGCCCATCCGGACGACGGAAGAATTCTCACTGCTGAACGACACGAAGGAGATGAGGCGATGGCCAACGTTGCAAAACTCGCAGCCGATGCGTTGACCGAAGGCAACGGCATCCTGCGACTGGCTCCGAACTGGGTGCCGCGTTCGTTCCTCCAGCCGGGACGCCGTCTGAAGCTCCATCCCGACGATTACTACGCGTTGGGCATGGACCGGGGCGGCATCGACGAGCGATGGTTTGCCTCGACCACGCCGGCTTCAAATCCCGGCGCACCGCCCGATGAGGGCCTCAGTTATTGCGTCTTCCAAGGCGAGCGGTTCACGCTGAAAGACGCCGTGGCGGAACTGGGAGCTGAAGTCGTTGGCGAGGAAATCTGGCAGAAGTACGGTCGTTGGCCTGTCTACTCCAAGTTCTTCGACAACATGGGCCCCATCCCGCACCACATGCACCAGAACGCCGAACAGGCCAAACTAGTCGGACAAGACGGCAAGCCGGAAGCCTATTACTTCCCGCCGCAGTTGAACGCCATCGGCAACAACTTCCCCTACACGTTTTTCGGCCTGGAGCCGGGAACGACGAAGCAGCAAGTGATCGACTGTTTGGCTCGCTGGAACGAGGGGGATAACGGCATCTTGGACCTCTCGAAAGCCTACCGGCTGAAGCCGGGAACCGGCTGGCTGGTGCCGCCCTGTATCTTGCACGCTCCGGGCAGCTTGGTGACCTACGAGCCTCAATGGGGCAGCGATGTATTCGGCATGTACCAGTCGTTGGTGGAAGGTCGGCCGGTTCCCTGGTCGCTGCTGACCAAGGACTTCCCGGAGGATAAGCACAACGACCTGGAATACTTGGTCGATGCCCTGGACTGGGAAGGCAACACCGATCCGAACTTTAAGGATCACTACTACTTGGAGCCGATTCCGGTGGCGGACACGGAATCCGAAGGTTATGTCGATCGGTGGGTGTGCTACGGCCGCGTGGGCGGCGAGCAACTGTTCGCGGCCAAAGAGCTGACCGTGCAGCCCGGCGCCAAATGCACGATCCGAGACGGCGGTGCTTACGGCTGGATCACCGTGCAAGGCGAAGGCAAGATTGGCAACTTGCGGTTGCAAACTCCAGCCATGATCCGCTTTGGCGAAATGACAGAAGACGAGGTCTTCGTGACGGCCAAGGCG
>JAADHY010000095.1 GCA_013151585.1 Planctomycetota bacterium | reverse complement strand
GTTCCTACTACGCGGGATCGTTCCGCCTGAACGAGTACAGCAAGGCTCGGGTCTTTCTTCCCATGCAGAATTTCGATCCGACGATCGAAAGCTCTCTGGCCACCGTGACGCAACGAGCTCTGAAGGGGGCGGGCCCGGTGCACCATGCGGAGCTGACGGTCCGATCGTTCGAGTTCGTGCTCGACGCCACAGAGTTGCAGCGAAGGCGGTTTTGGACCTGGTGCTCTCAGTTACGTCGTGAGCTGGACGAGCTGGAAAGGCATCGAAAAAAATGGCATCAGAAACGCGATAAGGAAAGGCGAGAAAGTGAGAGGGACTGGGAGAGGCAGAAACGCGACATCGAGAGAGAAGCCCTCCGGTCCAGAAAGAAAAAGTCAAAGCAAGAGGAACTGTCATTCGGTGAAGAGATTGCATCTGAAGTTTCGAGCGGCGTGATTCAGCTCGCGTTGGACGGCGCGGCCTACTCAAGAACTCCGGAGGGCCGTCGAGAGCAAGAACTGAGCTCGCTGCTCAGCCGGGTTTCCGAAGTGCCCTGCTACTGGGACACCAAGACCAAAACGGTCAAGATCGGACTGCCTCCTGAGGAAGATCACCTGTCTGGTGAATTCTTGCTGCTCCGTGAGCCCCTCGATGGCTATCCGAGACCTTATCCGGCGGGTTATTCTTGCCGCATTGAGGTCGAAGTCCGCTGTCAGTGGGAGGACGGCCGCCGGGCGACACGATCGGTCGTTGCCGCCGGTGAGCATCCTCAGCATTCTGGGCGTCTGGAACCCGAAGCGGTTCGCCAAACCATTCACGCCATGTTCCGCGACTTCGCTCGGCAAGTCGAGTCGATTGCTCAGCACTGAGCGTCGAAACGGAGAAGGAAGCGAACGTTGCTTGGCGCAGCCCGTTGCGGGAAGGGAATCGGGGCTTTCTGAGCTCCGTCGCCCTGTCGCATGTGGCTCTGTCTCTTTCCTGGTGGTGTCGTCGAGCAACCGTCCGAGTTGGCTCGGCAGGGCTGGTCCGCTTCAGCATTGCTCCGCTTGCCGGTATAGTTTTGCCGTCGGCCACCACATTGCTTCGTGGGCTCGGCGGCGCGGCGCGATCATGAGGACGGCCGCGGGTTGAAGTCGGCTGCGTTTCACCGAATGAGGCGTTCATGAACAGTTCACAGGCAACAACCGAAAAAGCAACGCTCTTCGGGCATCCGCCCGGGATCTTCACGCTGTTTTTTGCCGAGATGTGGGAGCGGTTCTCCTACTACGGCATGCGGTCGCTACTGGTCTTCTACATGATCAAGGGGTTTCTGGGGTACGGGGACAGCGACGCTTACACGGTTTACGGGGCGTACACGGCGTTGGTCTACATGACGCCCTTTTTCGGCGGGATTCTGGCCGACCGGTTGCTTGGAGCCCGGCGGGCCGTCGTGCTGGGCGGCCTTTTGATGGCCGCGGGTCATCTGATGATGACGATCGAAAACAAACTGGCCTTTTTTACGGCGCTGGCCCTTCTGATTTTGGGCAACGGGTTCTTCAAGCCGAATATTTCGGCCATCGTCGGATCGTTGTATCCGGCCGGAAGTCCCAAGCGAGACGGTGGCTTCACGATTTTTTACATGGGGATCAACTTGGGGGCGGCCATGTCGCCGCTTTTGTGCGGCTACATTGGTGAAACCTACGGATGGCATTACGGATTCGGCTTGGCCACGATCGGGATGTTGGTCGGGGTCGCCGTTTTCGTGGCACCGGCCCTGCTTTCCCAGTTGGCCTTGACGGCGGTCGCGGTCTTGGCGGCGGCGAACATCTTCTTTCGGCCTTACCTGAACGAGGCGGAAGTGCTGCTCTGCGGTGTCGGCCTGTTGGCGCTGCTGGTGGTTTCGGGCGGTTTGTGTTTTGTTCAACTGTCGGGGCGGCGGGTGTCGTGGTCGCTGGTGACCCAGACGGCCGCTCGGATTGTCATCGGAGTGGGAGCTGTTCTGGCCGCCTGGGGGCTGATCCAGTATCGGCCGGAGAATCCTTTTTCGACGGGCGTCAACGTTTGCACGGCGGTGTCGTTGTTGATCGCAGCCGTGGTTGCTTGGGTGGCTCTGGGTCGCGGCGGCGTTCCGGAGCGGGCGGGCTCGGCGCCCGACGAGGACCGTCTGCGACGACCGGTGGTCGGCTGGCTGCGATCGGAGTGGGCAGTTTATGCCGGAACGCTGGCGGCCGTTCCTGTGTTTGCCCTTTTGGTATCCGGCTTCGCGCTGGTGACCGGTGAGACCCGCGCGGTGAGCTTGATTCCCGAGGCGCTGATTACCCGCGTGCAGTCGGCCGGCGCGGCCGGGGAAATCCTTGCCGTCGTGGCGACAGAGATGAGCAAACCGGCCGGGCTGGTGCTGATGCTTTGCGGATTGGCGGCGGCTCTCTATCTGCTGGTCGAGACCTTTCGGTTGGACCGGGTCGCACGCGAACGCATGTTTGTGGTTTTGATCCTCACGTTCTTCTCGATGCTGTTTTGGTCGTTCTTCGAGCAGGCGGGCAGCTCCGTCAACAACTTCACGGACCGTAACGTGGACCGCGTTCTGGAAAAACGTCACATCACCCGGGCTGACGTGGGCTCGAGCATTCGGATGCGTATCCCGCCCGACACGACCGATCCCGAGCTGAAAAAGCTGCCGCTGCTCAGCCAGGAGCAGCTCGGTTTTCCCATCGCCAGCGAACGGTTGAAAAACCAAATTGCGGACGCGGTGCGAAGCGAAGAGTTGCGCAAAGCCAAACTTCAACAAAAGGAATTGACGCCGGAAGAACTGGACGATCTGGTGCGGTCGGTGAGCGAAGAGCCGCGGCTGACAATCAGCGCCTTGACTTACTTGCGAGCGGCGGCCGGGCAACCCGACGCCACGCCCCAGGACAAAATCGTCGTGTGGCGTGTGACAGAAGAGCACATCGGCATGGGAATCGGCGGCTCGGAGATTCCGGCGTCGGTACTGCAGGCGGCCAATCCAATTTACATTCTCTTGTTCGGACTGGCCTTTACCGCTCTTTGGGGATTCCTGGATGCACGCGGTTGGGAGCCGAGCACACCGACCAAGTTCTCTTTGGGGCTGTTGCAGCTCGGCTTGGGGTTTGGAGCATTCTGGTACGGGGCGTACGTGGCCGATGAGCGAGGTATGACCACGCTCAGTTGGCTGTTGCTCGGATACCTTCTCCAGACCACCGGCGAGCTGTGTTTATCGCCGGTGGGGTTGTCGATGGTGACCAAGCTCTCGCCGCCGCGTCTGGTGAGCACGGTCATGGGGGCGTGGTTCCTGGCAACGGCCTTCTCGCAGTTCCTGGCGGCCATCATCGCTCAGTTTACGGGCGTGGAAGGCGGCGACGGCGGAGCGGCTGTCATCCCGATCCCCAAGGAGACCGTTGCCGTCTATGGCAGTGTTTTCGGGAAGATTGCCTTAGCGGCGATGATTTCCGCCGGTATCTGTTTTTTGCTGTCGCCGCTGTTGACGCGGTGGATGCACAGCGACGAACCGGCCTGAAGCCGCGCGGCGACGGTGCGCGCCGAGGCGTCTGGGCCGGACAGTGGATTTGGTAGAGGAGGGGCGTATCGATGCGACGGGGGCGTGGAAGAGGACGGCGGCGTTTCGTAATGATTCTGGGAGTTCTGGGGGCTGCAGCGGCGACGCGAGCCGCGGAGCTCCGTTTTCGACCGCACACGATCAACGGCGAATCGACCTACAGCGCCTGCGCTGTGATGGACGTCAACGGCGACGGCCGAGCGGACATCGTCTGCGGTGGCTGGTGGTACGAGGCGCCGGAGTGGACGAGACATTTCTTGCGCGAAGTGGAAGTCATTCGCGGGCGGTACGATGATTATTCCAATCTGCCGGTGGACGTGAACGGAGACGGTTGGCCGGATCTGGTCAGCGCGAATTATCGCAGCCGGACGCTCTACTGGATTCAGCATCCCGGGAAACGTTCGGGACATTGGACCACACATCTCGTGGCCAAACCCGGGCCGATGGAGACTGCTCGGCTGGCGGACGTTAACAGCGATGGCCGTCTCGACGTGCTCCCGAACGGCACCACATTCGCCGCGTGGTGGGAATTTGCACCGCGTAAAGACGGCACAGTCCGTTGGATCCGCCACGACTTGCCAAAGCAACTGGCCGCGCACGGTCTCGGTTGCGGCGACATCGATGGCGACGGACGGAACGATCTGGTGGGGCCTCGCGGTTGGGCTCGCGCACAGCACGCTCCCGATGGTCTCGTGTGGCATTGGCAGCCGGAGTTTCAATTGCATCGCGATGCGAGTGTCCCGATTTTGGTCGTCGACGTCGATGGCGATCGGGACGCCGACATCGTCTGGGGCAGAGCTCATCGAACGGGCTTGTATTGGCTAGAACAACGTCGCGAGGGAGCAAAGCGGCGTTGGCAGTTTCACGTGATCGATACCTCCTGGTCGCAACCTCACGCGTTGCTCTGGGGCGACCTGGATGGGGATGGGCGTCCGGAGCTGATCGTTCCTGGCACACGAAGGACGCGACCTGGGCGAATACGATCCTCTGATCGTGTGCGCTTACCGGTTCGAGCCGAAGACGCGTGCGTGGCCGGTCAGCGTGTTGCACGTGGGCGGCCGGGTCGGTTTCGGATTGGACCCCAAGCTGGCCGATTTGGACGGTGACGGCGATTTAGACGTCGTCTGTCCCGGCCGTAGCGGTCTGTTTTGGCTTGAGAATTTACGACTGGGGGCGGACCCGTCGATTCGGCCGGGGCCGCGTACGATCCCGCCGGTGACCTATGAAGACCACTCGAAACTGTTCGTCTACAAAGACCCGCAGGGACATAAGCATCCCGTGCAAACACCAGCCGATTGGGCGATCCGACGATCGCACATTTTGGCCAATATGCAATTGGCGATGGGACCGCTGCCGGATTCGTCTCAACGTGTTCCGTTGGACGTGCAGGTTCTCGTCGAAGAAGAGACACCGCAGTACATCCGCCGGAAGATTACCTTCGTAGCCGAGCCCGGCGATCGAGTGCCCGCCTGGTTACTGATTCCCAAGAATCTGAAGAAGCCGGCGCCCGCCATGCTCTGCTTGCACCCGACTTACCGATTGGCGAAAGACGAAGTGGCCGGACGCGGCGGTCGGCCGACGCGCCAATACGGACACGAACTGGCTGCACGCGGCTATGTCTGCCTGGTCCCGGACTATCCGTCCTTCGGCGAGTACTCATACGACTTCCGGGCTCATCGCGATCGATACGCCAGCGGCTCGATGAAGGCGATTTGGAACAACATTCGTGCGGTAGACGTGCTCGAATCGCTGCCGGAAGTTAACTGGGATCGCATCGGATGTATCGGCCATTCACTCGGAGGGCACAACGCGCTCTTCACCGCTGTATTCGACTTGCGAATCAAAGCGGTGATCACGAGCTGTGGTTTCACGGCTTTTCACCATTATTACGGCGGCAACCTGAACGGCTGGACGAGTGACCGATACATGCCGCGCATCCGGGACGTGTATCAGTCCGACCCGGACAAGGTTCCGTTCGATTTCTACGAGGTGCTGGCTGCTATCGCGCCACGAGCCATCTTCGTCAACGCGCCGTTGCATGACGGCAATTTCGACGTCGAGGGCGTGCGCAAAGTCATCGACCGAGTACGTCTTGTCTATCGATTGCTCGGTGGAAATGGGCGGTTGCGGGTGGTCTACCCGGACTGTGCTCACGACTTTCCTGACGAGGTGCGCCAGAAGGCGTATGAATGGCTGGACCGAATGCTGAAGCAGCGGTAGACGACGGACGCCTCCGAGCCGGGCTGCCCGGCCGTACATCCGCCGGCAGCCGCAGAGGGCTGCGCGGGCCCGTGAGTCTCTGGAGACGGTCTTCGCCGGATGACGGCCGCGTCGACCGATCGAAAGCCTATCGGCAAGCGACTTGCGCAGCCTGCGATCCTCTCCCAGGCCAACTCACGCCGGCCGTTGCCGAGGAGTCGGAATCGGACGAATCAATCAGCGAACTGATGAAAGCGTAAGGGCTCGTCCTTCCCTTACCGCGACATGAAAGCGACCACCTGCCCGACATCCACTGGCAGGCTCACGTCCTCGTAAGTCGGCAGCGACAGAACCGTGATCTCGAGCTTTTGCTTGTCCACGGCCAACCAATCGCAGGGCTCGGCATTGCTCTGCTCGAGCAGCCCCCGATAAAGGTTTTGCAGATTAGGCCGCTTGCGGACAGTGATCACATCCCCCGCTCGGACCAGAATCGACGGAACGCTCACCGTCCGGCCGTTGACCTGAAAATGGCAGTGAGCCACTCCCTGCCGGGCTTGCGGCCGGGTCAACGTGAAACCCGCCCGACGGATGACGTTGTCCAGTCGCCGTTCGCAGAGGATCAGAAGTTGTTCGCCTGTATTTCCCTTCGCTCGGCGCGCCATCTGGAAAAAACGCCGGAGCTGCCGTTCGCGCAACCCGTAATAATACTTGATCTTCTGCTTTTCGCGCAAGGCCAAGCCGTAGGTCGAGAGTTTCTTGCGGCTAAGCGACATTCCCGGTGGGTAAGGGCGCTTCTCTGCGGCTCGGACCGCGCCGGCGCTCTCGAAGACCATGACGCCCAATCGGCGATTAATGCGTGCCTTGGGACCGTGATAGCTGCCCATTCCGTCTTTCTCCTGGTACACCCTACCTGACAATCGACGCCACCGCGCCGTGGGGGAGGCCCGGCGTCAAGGCGGCAGTGGGCAAGACTTTACGGGCAACTGGCCCGTTTTGCAAGTCTGAGGATTCCGTGGCCGTCTCGGCGCAACAAAAAAGCCGTCCGTGGGAGGGCAGAAAAGCGGGAAGCGGCGGCGCCGCTGGAATCGGGCGATCCGAGGTAGGTCCGTCCTCGCGCGAGGGGCCTGAAGCCGCGTGGGCGGGACGCCCGGGACAGGTTCGGACGAGCCGCCGGTTAAGCCGATGGCCCGGAGCTTGCCCCGGCCGGAACTCGCCCATCAAATGAGGCGAGGGATGAGCCGCAGCCGACCGAACGGTCAAGGACGCTTCGGCGTCCGGACGCGGATCGCCTCCACGGCATCAAAGCCCGCAAACCTTCCGTCCGGCCCTTGGCGCAAAAGACGCAGTACATATCGGTCGCCGCTGGGGAACTCGAAAACCAGACGCCAACGGTCGCCGCTGGGCGGAGCGATCTCGGTCAACACGAGGCGAGGCTCCACCGCCACACGATTCGCTCGAGCATCTCCGTCCGATGACTCGCTCACCATGTCCCCGAAGAATTCGTGTGTTAGTCCATCCT
>JAADHY010000695.1 GCA_013151585.1 Planctomycetota bacterium | reverse complement strand
GCAGCCAAACCCGCACGCCCGCCTTGGAAGCGACCTGTCTCCCCCACGTTTGGACTCTCAATCCCCTTTTTTCGCTTCGACATTCGCCTTAGACGTCGGCTTGGACTTCGCTTGGGAAGGTTGGATCGGCTTGGGTTTTAACGACTTCAAGAACGCGCGAAACTCGTCGCTCCGTTCGTTCATCGTCTTCTCGGGACCGGTGCAATTGACGACGTAAATGTTCTCGCCGATCGGCACGATGGCGATAAACGATCGAAAGCGACCACCGGCCAGAGGCGGCGCGAACGGGCCTTTTTGATTTTTCTTCTTCAATGTCGCCGAAAGGGTGACCAAAGTGACTTTGACGCCGCTGATCTCCAGCTCTTCCATCGAATCATGCTTCGGGTTCTTGGCCAAGTGCTCGCGTAACTGGTTGATACTTTCTTGGTTGTTCTTTCCAAAGACGCTGATGGTCAGGCGGGCGTCAATCGGATCGCCTTCTGCGCGCGGCAGAATGAAATCCGCGGCGACGATTTCGATGGGTGGCTTTAGACGCGTCCAACTATCCGGGGCGGTGAGGCTCATGCTGCCCAGTTCTACCTCGCGGCTCTCGATCTTGACCGGTCCTTTTGAAGAAGGGGGTTTCAAAGGAATTTTGATCTTTTTGCCGTGAGCCGCCCGTTGGGCCAATTCTTGAAAGCTGAGACGCTTCTTCTGGGGTTGCGCCTTTTTCTCCTTGTCGTTTTCGTCCGGCTTGTTCTTGTCGGTTTTCGTTTGTTGGGCCGAACCGTCCAAGGTCGCTTCTTTCGTCTCTGTCTTCGACGGTTCCGCTTCTTTTGCGGCTGGCCTTTTCGCCACCTCAGCTTTCGATGGCAAATCGAGACGCTCTTGGCGCACCGTAGGCTTATAGGGATCGCCGCAGCCAGCCGCGACGCATCCGCAGAAGACTATGAGGGTCAATCGTCGGATCACCAATCCACTCCTTAATGCTTAGTATTCCGCCGCAGCCATAACCGTTCCGCGCGCGAAGTTGGCAGCGACTCCCTTGACAGCTCCAACCCCACCCGACCTGATTACACCTGGGCTGAGGAAACTCCTTCAACTGCTCTCCGGGCAGCGGACTCGGTCGATTCAGCTCGCTTCCCGAACGCGATCCGAGCACCCCCCGTTCCCTCGGAACGAGCCGAGTCCGCCAACTGCGTCCCGGAGCCGACCATGGGCTCGCAAGTCCGCAGGCAAAGGCCGTCGAGACATTCGAGCGTCACCCTTCCGTTACCGTTCACGCTACCACCGGGTGGGAGCCGTTGTCAACACGCTCCGATCGAGATCGGAGTCTTCAGAATTCTTTCTCGGGCCAAAACGATCCGCGGCCTGGACCGGATGGCCCGTCAGCAGCGGCAAGCAACCCGACTTCTTTTGCGGCGGCGAAACCCCTGCGGGTCGAGCAAGCTCCCCCGTTCGACCTCGCGATGAAGAGCCCGATCGTTTCCCAAACAACAGCCGGGGGCCCGGCTGCTGAGGCTGGCCGGCGCCACAACGTGGAGACGGCGCCTCCGGATGGAGACGCCGTCTCCCGGTGTGGCCTGTTTGCCTCAAAAAAAGGCAAGCAGGGGAAAGCCTAAGGCAGCACGTAAACGGGTACGACGTCGACGTCCATCGCACCGTCATTGGCGAAGACTGCCAGCCAGAAAGAGTAGGTCCCGGGGGGCAGCGTGTCGTTGTACAAGTTGTAATCTTGCACTTCAAAAACCCCGAAATCGACGAGGCTCGGGTAAAGTCCCGGTAGCCAGCCGTCGAAGATCGGGTCCCAGTAGAACCAGCCGAAGTTTGTGCTAGCGAGAATCCACCAGGTGGCGGGGACGTTCTGGCTGGCACCCGGCGCAACTGATGCGTCCACGGATACCTGTTGATCCTGCTGTACCAGCAAGAAGTCGTCTTGGCCGTTGACCTTGATGTCCACGGTCAACACGGTTGGGACATGAATCCCTTGAGCCTCGGCCGCCGCCTCTTCCAGGGTCATTGCGAAAGCTTCCTGACCGTTGTGGCAGGTCAAGCAGACGAGGTCGAGTGTCAAAAATGCGTTGCCGTTTGCGTCGACGTTCCAGTAGGTTTTCTGGTCGGTCTCGTCCACGTAGACATTGTCCGCTGCGGCAATCGGCTGGGTCATGATCTGGAACAGGTGAATGTGTCGATGTCCGCCGCCTTCGGTCATGTGACATTCGACGCAGTCGACATGGGCCATGGCCGGTGGTAACGGATGCTGTTTCGCATCGTGGCAATCGGTGCAATGTTTGATCACACCGCCTTCCTCGGGAAAGAACGTCGATTTGTGTGGATCGTGGCACCAGGAGCAATCGCCGTTCTTGTGCGGTGATCGGAGAAGCTGCTCCGCCTGGGGGTGGTGCCCAAAGCTGCCGAAACCTTCTTGGTCGGGCTCCGGAGGTGTGAAGTCGATCCGCTCGACGTCGGTTCCGGCGTAGTGGCAGTTTGCGCAAACGGCCCGCGCTTCGTTCAGGTCCGGTGGGTTACCACCAAAGCTGGTGGCATGCTGTTCTCCCGGTCCGTGACATCCTTCGCACCGGATACCATTCTGAACCCAACTGCCGGTGATCCCATTGGTCGGTCCACCGGTGGGGTCGTACCCGGTTGTGTGACATCGGACACAGAAGTTATACGGAAAACCGCGGTTCAACACGATGCCCTGGGTTCCTTCGGCATTCGTCCCCACGACGTAACCGTGCCCCGACGAAAAGTTCCCAAAAATGTAGTCGACTTGGTCCCAAGTCACGCCCTGAGGAAGCTCCGGAAGCGGAACTCCATGCGGATAGAGGTCGGCCGCTGGCTGCTGCCGGTTAGTGGGAACGAGCATCCAAGGATGCCCGCTCTGCATGTAACTGTCATACAAGTCTTGGTGACAAATCTTGCAGGTGTCGTCGCCTATGTAGCCGTTTTGGGCCAACGCCGGCCCTCCGAGCACAGCGACGCCGAACGTCATGACGGACCATCGCAACCATGTCGTTTTCATAGCGCACTCCCCCTTTCGGCAAAGACTCAGACTGTAACTTCAGCCAGAAATCGCCCGTTGCCAATCTGACCTTATCCCCCACGGCGTGCCATCGAGCGCGCCGAAGACTTTCCCCTTCAAGAGACAGGGGCGGCATCATCCCTTTTGGGAGCCCCCTCGCTCCCCAAAGGAAATTGTTTGCTACGAAAAAGAGCGAAAAGTGAATCACCAGCACGGGTGAGGCGTGCTCACCCGTGCTGGTGCATGCAAACCTTGCCCTGCCGTCAGCCTTGCGGCTGAGGCAAGCAACTCTCGGTGGCCCTCATCGCATTCCACTCACGTGGCTGCGCTACGGCGTCACGTAAACTGGTACGACGTCAATGTCCATCGCCCCGTCATTAGCGAACACGGCAAACCAGAAGGTGTAGTAACCTGGTGGCAGCGTGTCGTTGTACAGGTTGTAGTCATTGACTTCGAACACAGCAAAGTCAACGAGGCTTGGGTAGAGCCCGGGCAGCCAAGTATCGAAGATCGGGTTCCAGTAGTACCAGCCGAAGCTGGTGCTCGCCACGATCCACCATGTCGCTGGCACCCCATCGCTCGCTCCAGGCAGGACCGACGCGTCGACCGACACGGGCTGATTCTGCTGGAGCATCGCAAAGTCATCCAGCTCGTTGACTTTGATGTCGACCGTCAGCTCCGCGACGCCCACATTGTGGATTCCCTGAGCCGCGGCGGCCGCTTCCTCCAGAGTCATGACGTGAGCCGGAATCGGTTGCCCCTCCGCGCCGATGTGGCAGCTCAAGCAGGCATAATCCACCGTGATCCGGCCATCGCCGTTGGCGTCGACGTTCCAGAACGTCGTACCATCAACCTGGTACGTGTTGTCGGCCGCCGCGATCGGCTGGGTCATGATGCGGAACAAGTGACTGTGGATGTCACCTCGATACTGATTGACCGCAACGGCCGACTTCGCCATCTTGGCCATGTGACAGTGATCGCACTCGACCGCTTCCATGCCGGGAATGACATAGAAGTTGTTGGCTGCGTTACCTGGGTGGCAATCCCCGCATGCCGCGATCATGCCGCCGTCGTCGTAAACGGTCGAGCGGTGAGGATTGTGGCACTGGGTGCACTGCAGATTCCTGTGCGGCGAGTGAGACAGATCCTCCGCCTGCTGGTGGTGACGCTCAAAACCGCCCTTCCAGGGGATCCGGAACTGTTCATCTCGATAATGGCAGTCGTCGCAATCTTTGCCTCCTGGCGGAGGAGTCGCACCGAAGCTCTGCACGTGGTCGCTTCCGGGACCGTGACACGCTTCGCAACGGACGCCGGGTTGAGCCCATGTCCCGACGATTCCTTCCAGCCCGCCTTGGTTCCCGTTCGGATCGTACCCGGTCGTGTGACATCGACCGCAGTTGTAGGGCTTCACTTCACCCGAATGGTACGCCACGAACTGTTGAGTAGCGATGTTGAATTGCGCGTCGTCGCCCGTGTAGATAAAACCATCCCGCTTGACGAACCGCGCTTTCCAGAAGAAGTTCCCGATAATGTATTCGACGTCCGCCCATCCG
>JAADHY010000383.1 GCA_013151585.1 Planctomycetota bacterium | reverse complement strand
CGCGCTACGTAATACATGAACGAACCGCTCGGCCGAACCAGCAGCAACACGTAAGGCTCCTCGGCCATTCCTTTCGTGGGATGAACGCGGTTCCACGCCGTCCAGTAGGCGACAAGGGCCTTGGCTCCGGCCAGCAACGGGTTGTATTTGACCGTGAATCCGTCCAACTGGGTTCTCGTTACGCTGACCTGCTCCGGCAAGAACGTGATCGTATCTCCGCGGCATTCGATCAGGATCGGCCGGCGCGTCGTGCCCGAGCGCCCTTCATATGGAATGAAGGCAAACTGGCTACGGGCTGCCTCCAACTGCCGGCGAGCTTCTGCGATCTTTCGTTGTAGCTCTTCGATCAGCCGACGGAGCCGCTCGGCCTCCTCCTGAAGTTCCGCGGCCAATTTGTGATCTTCACGAGCCGTCTGCTCGACCATGGCGAGTTCAGATTCCCGGTGCTGAAGCTTTGCCTGCAACCGCTTCAATTCGGCCTGTGCCGCCTTTGCTTTTTCGCGTGCGGTTCGCTGTTTTTCTCGCCAGCGGTCGCGCTCGGCCGCGAGCTTCTCAATCTCGCTCTCCCACTGGGCACGCAACTGAGCCACTTTCCTCTCGAAACGTTCCCGGTCCTGTCGCTCTTTCTTGAGTCGCCCGGATTCGGCATCAGGGTTGGCCACGGCGTTGCTCGCTGCAGTCGCGGCTGACAGCGAGTGGACCGGGACGTCGATCGGTCGATCGGTCGGTCGCCCGCGCGGTTCGTGGTAAGTTACGTCATTTGGCGCAGTGGTCGAGCCGCGGTCGCGCGGCGGGTTCTCCGCCGCACGGGGGCCGCTCTTCGACTCGGCCATCTCGGCAATGTGAGCTTGATATGCTCGGGCAATAGCCTGCAGTCGAATCCGCCGCGTTGTGACCACCAAGAGCAGAATCAGTGCGCCCATCGCGCAGACCAACACGGCCAAGAAAGGAAACAGCGAAACCGACGACTGTTCTCGGCCGGAAGGTCGACTCATAAAGTTCCGAATTCCCCCGTTTGCGAATAGTGACGCACGGCCGCCGCTTCGCTCACCACAGTATCTGCCTGCGCCAGAAGCACGCACATGTTGGGGCTGCACCGTGAACGCAAGACGCGAGCCTGCGGTCTCTCCGCCTAACTGAGACAGAGTCCACCGGAGGTTAGCGTCTGCCGATCACTCGGTTTACGGCCGCCAAGCCGCGTCCCAAAGGTCCGTCGTGAGGCCCGTCGATCTCCGCTCTTTCCGGCCGCCAAACCGCTCAACCAACCATGCCAGCACGACAGACCTCGAAATCATGCAGCTTTCTTGCCACTCGGCCCATCGCTTGCGCCCTGACCGGGATTAGGAAACGCCGGACTGGTGCGAGCGGTCAGCAGATGCACGGCGGCGTTCAAGCTGTGCAATGTCTGCTCCAGTGTGTCGGCCGCTCGCACAAGTTGTAGGTTTTCGGCCAAGGCGGCTTGCAGGCGATTCAGTCGGCCAGCTTCTTGGCTGATCGCCAAGAGCGCCTCGGCTTGTGACCGCAGCTCCGCGTGGAGGTCCCGCAATCCTCGGTTATTCTCTTTCACGTCGTTCTGCCAACTTCCCAAAGCGGCTTTGAGTTCGCCCGAGACGGCCCGGACCGCATTCAGAAGTTCCTCTTGCGTACTGTGAACGGACTCGGCGTGGGCTTGAACCGTCGTCTGCATGCTTTGCTGGAGCGCCTGCTGCAGTTGCGACTGCTGGTTTTCAAGGGTTGGTTTCTTGCCACCGAAGCCGCAATGATTCCAAGCTATCGCTCCAGAGCTTGGCCTGCCGACGAATGAGGCCCTCGGTCTCTTGGAGCAGTTTCTGCGCCGCCTGGTGTTCTGCCGACAGCAACTCCCGTCCGACTGACGGCGCAGTCGGCGGAAAAAGAAGCAGCAATTGCTTGGTCCCGAATTCCTCGACCCGCGCCAGGAGCAGTTGCTCCATTCGCTCCACAACGAACGACGCAAAGACTAGGAGCAACGAGAGTGCTAAGGCCAGCGCGGTGGTGTCGAAGGCAACCGCCAAGCCGCCCGTCACCTGATCCAGCTAAGTGTCAAGCTGCTCCGGTGTGACCTTGGCAATGGCCATCGTGATCCCGACCACTGTACCCAGGAACCCCAAGATCGGGACGGCCCAAGTGACGGTGCGGACCAAAGCATAGCTGCGGTGCAGTCGCTCCGCGGCCAGCTCGGCCAGGTACTTTAGGTGCTCTTCCAGCCCCTCGGCCGACCCGCGGCCGCGGACGAAATCACACACGTCGCGGATGCGTTGGCCCAGTTCAGATCGAGCAAAGGCTTTGCCCCGGGCTTGTAGCTGTTCCTCCAGCCTTTTCGCCCGCTCAACGGCGTCGCCCGAGGCAAACGCCGCCGGATCAACGGTTGCCATGGTGTCCAGTGCCTGTCGCTCGCCGCGTGCTCGGAAAAGCTTCAACACGAGCGTGGACACAGCCAGCAAGAACAGACCCGTGGTCGCGTACTCCAGGGGATGACCGCAGAAGTATCGCTCGGCCAGCTCCCGGTAGACCGGCAATACGGGGATCAGCGCATACAGGGCCGCCGTCGCCGCTGCTCCCAGAAAAAGCGGTGAGCCGAATAGCGAGCTTCCCAGCCGACGTACAGATCGAACGATTGACATAAGGTGTTGCCCTAGAGCATGTTACAAGCAGGTTGGTGTTAGGGGATGACCCACGGCTGCTTCGGAGTGGGTCCCGCACGTCTCCGCTCCCCGCCAGCGGGACCGAGGCCTCGGCGCATTCAGGCCGCGCCAACGGCACAACGCCTACAACTGTTAAGATCGACGAAGTTCGACGGCGAGGTTGACTGAAAGAGGGGAAAAATGACCGGCGACCGGCGCAGAGCTGATCCGAAGAAAACAGAAAGTCGAGCCCGTTTGCTGACCGCACGGGACTCCGTTTCCTGCTGGCGCTGAACGTCGCTCAGCCCGCGTTATTCTGACAACCATTTGTAGCGCAGGCGTTTTAGCCAACGCAAACGGCACGTTCTCGTGGTCTGGCGCGCAAGCACAGTCGACGTTTGCCACGCACCGGTACCGTCAGCGATTTCAACGGTCGCTGGTACGCTGTCAATTCCGGACGCTGCCGGCGCAAGCAGTGGGCTCAGACCGCCGCCGTTTCAGCCGGTAACTGAATGCCCAATCCTTTGGGAATTCTCCATGCGGTCAGAACGGCCAGAACAACCCACAACAGATCGAAGCCGCTCAACAAGGCGCCCATGCTCTCAAGAAAGAGGCTCATGAGCCCTACGGAAAAAACGGAGAGCTCGCGAGCCATCGCCGCCCCCATTTCCTCTTCGATCGCCTTCTTCACGAAGTGATAGAAGATCACGTACTTGCCGATCAGAATACCCATCACACTGGATGCGATCGCCACGACTTGCAGCGGAACGCCCCGCTTCCCTCGCGTCGCCAGAACGACGGTGACGCCAGCCAAAAGCCCGAGTGCCCAGGCGACGTACCCCACTTCATAGCCGGTGGCGATGACAATCACACCCCAGATCACTCCGCCAACAACGGCCGCGGCGACGCCGCCGCAGATACCTCGGAGCAGGTCACCCGAGACCATTTCTTGCTCCCGAGCCGTCTCCATGATGCTGTCGTAGAACGTGCCGACCGCTTCTTCAGCGTCGTCCCGTTCGAGTCCCATATCGACTGCGCGGTCCACAATGCGAGCCTTGCTCGCCCCGGCTTTCATTTGATCCAGCACGAACGCGTGGAACTGCTGAGCAGCTTCTTCCGCCGACATCTCTTTCTCTTGCGACATGGCTCTCCTCCTTCAGAAATGTGTCTGGTGACGTGGCCAAAAGCGAGCGTGCAAGGCGATGAAAGGAACAATAAGATCAACTCGTTCTGAAGCCGCCCGATCCCCTCGTACGCGCTTTGCAACCAGCCAATTGAACCAACCGACCAGATGGGAAGAGCGGCTACGACGAAACGCGCCGCCTAACATCGCGGAGAATGTCAGCCAGAATCCGTCCGCGGCCCGGCGTCGAAACGACCTCACCCTTTCGCCGGGCGAAGCCTCGTGGAACCCGGACAACACGAGACGCCGTCTTCTGTCTGTTCGCACGGTCCCGAGCAAGCTGTGATCACTTACGGCCGCATTCGCGTCGCGCTCCAAAGAACCGCGACGGGGCTGTCGAAAAGATTCCGCGACCAGAAGTGAGCCTGTTCGGTTGTTGCGATTAGAACATGGATCGATCCCCAGTGTCAAGCAGACACAATCAGTTGCCATCGTCGGGAGACGCCTTCACCAACGCAAGCTTCGGCCGAGAGCAAAAGGTATTGTGGATACGGCTTTAGCTGGTCGGCCTCAAAAGAGGAGCAAAAGGCCTTTGCGCACGGTCGGGGCCTGACATCAAATGAGAGCCCAGGTGGCTTCCGCCGACGGTCGATCAAATGCTTTGGCACGCGTCGCCGCACGATCTACCGGTTCAACTCTTCCCGGTGGCGTCGCGTTGTTTGCTCAATCTGCTCCCGACTTTTGTAAGGCAGATAAGCGGCTCGCATTACGAAGCCGTAAGCCTGTCCGACCTGATAGTCCGGAATGAACCACTGAAAATCCCAAGCCGGGTTGCCTCGACCTCCGCCGGAGGGCGATTGGGCCAGCCAGATTCGGTCCCTTTTTCGGAACATCAGCACAAAGGCCATCCCATGGCTGACTCCGTAATACCACGGCTCTGTGTAGACGTACGGAGACGGATGGTTGACCAACGTCAGAGGGAAATCCCGATCGACGTGCGGCAGCGACGGCCATCGGGCTGGCCCGTGTGTGCTGTCGACGCCGTGGCGCGGTGAGGTGGAAGCGATCCAACTTCCCGGACCGTCCTCATCGCGTCGACGTCCCTTGAAGAAGATGGTGGTCGATTCCGGCTGGTGGATATAACTCGCCCAGAACAATCCGATGTAGCCATGCCGATAGCCGGCCGCTCGCGGAATGCATTCGAACGTGTACTCGATCGTGCCGTCTTCAAGCAAATGGTAGCGGCCGCAACTTTCCAGCCGCCAGTTGCCCGTTGGCGGTTGATACACTTCGACGGTGTGCTCGTCGATGACCCGCAACTGCATCGGAAACCGCCGCGGCTCGAACTTTTCCTTGAGCCCGGTCGCCGTTCCATCATGGATGTGCTCGAAGTTCAGCCCGGCGTAAAAGGGAACAAACAGGTTCTGCTGTCTGAGCCGGTGGGTTAGCGATGCCACTCCATTGTAGCCTGGCCGGTGCTGGGCCAGTTCCGGAAGGCCAGCTCTTTCATTGTCGACGATCACCGCCCGCACGTCTCCGCGTTGAAGGATGACATAGTGGGTCTTTGCCACGCGAAAACGCACGGTGGAGTTGGTCAAGCTGGTCACGCCTGGAGCGGCCAACGGGTGGCCGGCCCCAACCGGTTGAGAAACAAACGTGGCGGTGAGAACGCCGGCCCAAAACATGCGACATGATCTCATGACGGCCTCCTGGACTGGGGTGGGATTCCGGGATGCAATACAGTAGCAGTTCTTCGAAAACGCGCGGTCAGACACGTGTAAGCAAGGACGAACGCGAGGCAGCACGCGCAGACGCTGGCAGGGCTGAGGCGGCATTCCGGGCCGCACCGGAGGGGGCGTCCGGGAACAGAGCACCCCGTCCGCCGCCGGATGTCGCTTTGCCAGCCTTCCGGCTCGCCTTCGGACCCGCTATTGTGACCGACCGTCGTCCATTCGGAAAGGGGATCGCCCACGACAAACGCCATGACCGAGCCGTTTAGCTGCGAACTGATCGTCGAGAACTATCTCAGCGGCAAGCGAATCGATACCTTTCTGGCCAGACACTTCCGAAACTACACGCCGTATCGCATGCAGCGGCTTGTTCGCGCTGGTCAGGTTCGCGTCGAGGGCTTGCCCGCCGAGAGCGATCAGCGTGTGTTCAAAGGGCAGCGCGTGTGGGTCCGGTTGATCGAACCTCCGGACAAGCTGGTTCAGTCGGAACCACTTCCGATCGACGTCCTTTACGATGACCCGTGGCTGATGGTTGTGAACAAGCGGCCCGATCAAGTGGCTCATCCGGGCGGTCGGGTTCATTCGGGAACTTTGTTGAGCGCCTTGCAACACTACCTGGACCAGCAGACGCCGTGGCGCGGGCTGTTGCGTCCGGGTATCGTCCACCGTCTGGACCGTTTTACGAGCGGTCTGCTCATTGCCACGAAAGAGCACCTCAGCCACCGGCGGCTCACGATGCACTTCGAGCGTCGCAAAGTGTCCAAATCGTACTTGGCCATCACCCGAGGCGTGATCGATGAAG
>JAADHY010000196.1 GCA_013151585.1 Planctomycetota bacterium | reverse complement strand
AGGCTGGCGCTTTGCGCTCACATTCACCAAGGGAACATCGGCGTGAGGACCGGCGTGCAGCAAGCGGGGCTCGACGCCCGAAAGATGAACTCGGTCTCGTTTTCGCTCGGCCGCGTCCAAACGGCCATTCTGCCTTGGGGTCCCTGGCCACGAGGCCTTTAAGGAACCGTCGCGGTCAGTTCGTGGGGCTCCGGCTCCGGCGGCTCGATCGTGTCGAAAGATCCTTCGGGCGCCGTCGCCCGTCGGAGCAATTGCTGCAGTTCTTCCTCGCTCGGGGCGGGCAGCGCGAACAACTGACATGCTTCTCGGGCCTTGGTCAAACTGGCTTCGATGCATTCGCGACAAGTTTCGGCGTGCTTCGGTCCGTGATGGCCCAGCAAGCGGTTGAGCTTCATGCGTCGTGAGGCATGCTTGACGTCGGCCAGCAGGTCCGCTAAGGCTTCGCCGACACGCATGACGCGCAGAAAGGCCTGTTCGGTCAGATCGCATTCTTCGGCTTCGTCGTCGCGGTGGTGGAACAGCACCGGCTTGACCAACGCCTGCGGCAACTTCCAACGGTCCAGGACCGCTGCCGACACCTCCGCATGGGTCAGCTTGTAAGTTTGCTTTTCGAGCGTGGCCAAGTCTAAATGTCCGATGGAGCGGAACCGATCCAGCAAACTGTTTAAGTATCGCTCTCGCCCGCGGTTCGCCAGGACCAGAATCCCGATGTCTTGAAGGAGTCCCAAGGTGAAGGCCGTGTTCGGCGAGACTTTTTCCAGCCGCTTGGCAAAGACGGACGCCGTGCTGGCGACAATCACACTCCGATGCTGATACCAGATCCGCAACGGCTCGGACCAGCCTTTCAGCAATTCGGACTGCGCGTGCATGGTGGCGGAGCTGAGTATGAGCGTGATGGTGCGTTTCGGCCCGAGCAGGTTCACGGCGTCCAAAACCTTCACGACTTTCTGGCCGACGCCGAGGGTGGCGCTGTTGGTCAGCTTCAGAATCTCCGCCGTGGCACGCGAATCGACCGAGATTTCGTCTGCCAGTTTTTTCAAAGGAATCTCTTCCGACGGCATCTCCATGTATCGGAGCAGTTGGGTCAGCAGTTGGGGCAGGACAGGAATGTCCTCGTACAGCTCGACCAACTTGCGGGCCTGCGGTGGGATCAACGGGTCGGCCGCGTTGCGAGTTTCCAGCAGTCGGTGGGCCGCGTCGACGACGTCGTCGATCGGTACGTCGGGAGGGAAGGTTACTTCGACGCCCAGGCTTTCCACGCGTTTCATGTCCTCTCCGTCCAGTTCGCCGATCAAAATGGCATCCGGCCGGAGCAGGTCGGTGTGCATCTTTTCGAGCAGGTCCAGTCCCGAGAGGAAGCCGTCGAGCTGATGGTCCAGAATGACCAAATCGACCCGCTGCTCGCGCAGCCGACGGTAAAGGTCTTCGGAGTTCTCACAGGCGACGGCCGTTGTCGTTTCGGACTGGAGCAGTCCCGGCAGTTGTTCGGCGCGCTTGGTGTGGCGTGAGAGGATCAGGACGACGTTTTCGGTGCGACGGGCGGTCTGGTCGTCCGACCGGGCCGGGCCGCCGGTCGGCGGCCGCACCTCAGTCGTTACCCGATCACGGCCGGAAGAGGCCGCCTGCACCGCCGTCGGGTCAGCGGATGTTTGTGGCGGTTTTTCGATTGCGGGGTCGTTCCGCTTCACCGGGCTGTGGCTGTTCGTGTCGCTCTTGTTGTTGCTATCGTGGTTTTCAGAAGCCGCTTGCTGCGCGATGTCGGCTGGCGGACGAGGTTCGGCGCCGTTTTTTCGCCGCAGAGTCGGGCGAGCTTCCAGCAAGACTTTGATCTTCGCCGCAAAGGCTCGGAAGTCGACCGGCTTGAACTCGACGTCGTCCACGCCACGGGCCAACAGATCGCGCACAAGGCGCGGCTCGATCACACCCGTCAAGACGACGATCAGCGGCCGGTTGGATGCTTTCAGCAAATCGACGCACAATGCATGTCCGTGACGGTTGGGCATCCGCAGGTCCGTGACGACGACGTCGTAACGCCGGCTCCGATACCGCTCGAATGCTTGCCTGCCGTCGGCGGCCTGATCGCATTCGATGCCTTCGCACGATAGGGCTCGGGCGAGCAACCGTCGGATCGGCTCCTCGTCGTCCACAATCAGCCCTCGATACTTCGGCGCCTGCATCCTCCACCTCTCTGTAAAACGGTTCGCGGCGCCGGCTCGGCCCCCAACTCGCGCGGCGAATCGGTTCAGACCAGAGCATCCGCGAAAGTTTCTGTCTGCGTCTGTTCCCGCGATCCATTCAAGCAGTCACGAATCGTTCGCAAAAGTTGCTCGCTGCGGTACGGTTTCTGGAGAAGCGGCAGTCCGCACTGCTCGGCAAAATCGGTTTCGCCGGCCGTGGGGTCGTAAGCCGTGCAGAAGATCGCTTGCACGTCGGGGCGGATGGATTTGATCCGTTCGTAAGCTTGACGCCCCGTCATACCCGGCATCATGACGTCGAGAACGACCAAATCGATCTCGTCGGCGTGCTGCTCGAACAGCTCGACCGCTTCTTGTCCCGTAGTCGCCTCGAAGGCTTTGTAGCCCGCGCGCTGGAGCGACCGGACGGCCAATTTGCGCACGCTCGGCTCGTCCTCCGCGACCAGGACCGTCTCCGACCCCCGAAGACTTTCCTCAATGCCGCCAGCCCCGGGTACTTCCGGCGTTTCGGCGACTGGAGACGCCACCGGCAAGTAAACTCGGAACGTCGTCCCAACACCCAGCTCGCTTTCAACATGGATTGCCCCTTGGTGCTGCTGCACGATGCCGTACACCATGGCCAGCCCGAGTCCGGTTCCTTTCCCCACGTCTTTCGTCGTGAAGAACGGGTCGAAGATCCGCTCCATCACTTCCGGCGTCATGCCGCAGCCGGTGTCCTGAACGGTGAAGACGACATATTCTCCCGGGGCCAGGTCGACCAAGGGCTTCTCCCCTGGTCCTCGTCGGTCGCAGATCGTTTCCTGCTGGCATCGCAGGATCAACTGCCCGCCGTTTGGCATGGCGTCGCGAGCATTCAAGCACAGATTCAACAGAACTTGGTGAAGCTGCGTGGCGTCGCCGTAGATGGGCTCCGGGTCGCCGAGCGTCTCGACCGTCAGTTCGATCATGTCACCAATGACGGGCCTCAAGAGCTTGGCCAGGTCCGAGTAACTCTCGCGGGTCCAGATAGGACATCTTCAAGGGCTGACGCCGGCTGAACCCAAGCAACTGGCTAGTCAAGCTGGCGGCTTTGTCCGCCGCCTTGACGACTTCATCCAAATCCTGGTAGGGGTCACTCTGCGGATCCAGCTCGTCCATGGCGTAGCGTGTGTAGCCGGAGATCACTTGAAGCAAGTTGTTGAACTCGTGCGCCACGCCGCCGGCCAACGCACCGACCAGCTCCATCTTCTGAGCGTGCCGAAGCTGCTCGTCTTTTTCACGCGCTTCGGCCTGAGCCCGTTCCCGCTCTTCCATCTCCTGGATCAGCTTCTCATTGGCCGCTCGGAGACTCGCCGTCCGTTCGTCAACCAACTTCTCCAGCAGGCTCATTTTCAGCTCAGCCTGCCGGCTCAGTCGCCACTTTTCGGCCAACGCACAAGCTAACTGTCGGACTTCAATGTTGTCGAACGGCTTTTTCAGCACCAACCATTGATCGGGGTGCCCCAATTCCTGGATGATTTCGTGCCAGGCGTAGTCGGCGTAAGCGGTGCAAATCACGATTTGAACGGCGGGGTCGACTTGCCAAATGTGTTTGATCGTCTTGATCCCGTCCCAGCCGGGTGGCATGCGGACGTCCACAAAAGCGACGGCGTAAGGCTCCCCCGCCCCATGGGCGTCGCGGATCATCTCGTAACCCTGTTCGCCCTGAAACGCAAAGTCAACCTGGAAGCCACCCGAAAGGCGATCTGCATCGTCGCCGAACAGGACAGACCGTGAAGCCGACAATCCCGCCGTCCGGCTTCCTTGGCCGAGAATCTTTCCCAGGTCCTCGTGAATTTGCGGGTTGTCGTCGATGACGAGCACCCGGTTGTTCGGGGAAACCGCAGCATGCTGCCAATCGGTCATGGTGTCACTGCTCCTCTTGTTGGCGCTTATCCTCCGGCGCCCCTGTTCCGCTTGGTACGATTGTTTCGAGGGGCGCGTTGCTGGCGTCTCAGCCCTACGCAAAAGAGCCGTCGTCCGTCACGCAGTTCCGATGGTACGAACCTCCCACTTTTTTTCCTCGCGGCGTCTACCAAATGCTCTATCCTGCCGATTACCGCCGGACGCGTCCGGCGGACTGCGGCTGCTCGGCCTGCAGGGGGTGTTTTGTCCGTATCCTTTGTCATTGGCCTGGACCTTCGCCCAAATGTAGGTCCTTGTTTTGCGTTCCGGTATGCGAATTTTTTGCACTTCCGCGACTGTTTCGCCCTAGCCGGCGCGCATGCGCTTCACGGAGTGCGCCTCAGTCAGGGACTGGAGACGGCCGGCAAGATTGGCTGCTCGCGCACGCTCGTTTCTGTTATGCGCCTGCGTCGGTCTGGGTTTGCGATGCCAAAGTGAGGTGAAGGGGACTGGCCCCGAGTGCGTTGTCCGCCGAGATGTCCACGGCGGGGCGGAAAGGCAACTCCAGTGTGAAGCGGGCGCCGCGTCCGAGGCCGTCACTATGAGCGCTCAGTGACCCGCCGAGCTGCTTCGCGTTCAGCGCGGCACTGTGCAGCCCGAAACCACGTCCGTCGGTCCGAGTTGTAAAACCGTGCGAGAAGATCTTTGTCAGGTTTTCTGGCTCGATACCTTTCCCGTTGTCTTCGACCTCGATCACGACCCGGTTCTTATTCTTTCGACGAAGCCTCAGGACGATGTTGCGGCCGCCCCGCTCGTTTTCTTCAACGGCTTTTTTCGCGTTGCTCAAAAGATTCACAAGAATCTGCAACAGACGATGCCGGTCAATCACCACTTCGGGCAACTCGTCCCAGTCGCGCGTGACGCTTATGGAGTGGCGTTGGAATGAGGCGGCGTTAATCATCAGGGCCTGTTCCATCACCTCTTGAAGCGTGGCGCGTTCTTCGACGGCGATCGTCTTGGCATGAGACTGCTGGCGCGAAATGATCTGGCTGATGTGATGGACGTTCGTCAAAAGGCTTTCCAGCTCTTCTAGCATGGCCCGTTGTTCCGTTTCCATCACGCGGGCCAGTTCCTCCATAAATTTCACCACGTGCTCCGCGCGGTTGTCTTCGTTCAGAAAATCGGCCAAGTTCTCCGAATGTTCGTGCATCAGGTTCGCCAGACGCCGCAAGTCGTCCAAGGGGTACCGCTGCAGTTTTTCAATGACCAGTTGAGACGAAACGTTGACGCTGGTCAGCACGTTACCGACGTTGTGCAGCACGTCTGTGGCGACTTCCGCCATCCCGGCCTGACGGGAGACCTCGATGAGTCTTCGATTGAGCTCGGCCATCTTGGACTCGGTCCGCTTTCGAACCGTAATGTCCTCTTTAAGCGCAACAAAGTTCGTGATTTTGCCCGACTCATCGACGATGGGCGAAATCGTGGTCGACTCCCAATAAAGCTCGCCGTTCTTTTTTCGGTTGAGCAGTTCACCCCGCCAGACCTGACCTGCCTTAATGGTGCGCCAGAGTTGGGTGTAAATCTCCGGAGACATGCGACCGGATTTTAAGATGCGCGGTGTCTTCCCGAGAACTTCGGCCATGCTATAGCCGGTCTGCGTGGTGAACTTCGGATTGGCGTATTCGATGTGTCCATCGACGTCCGTAATGACGACGACCGACGGATTCTGCTCCACCGCGGTTGAGAGTTTCCGAAGCTGCTGTTCCCGCTGCCGGCGATCTGTGACGTCTTCGATCAGCCCGTCCAGCCAAACCGCTTCGCTCTGTACGTCGCGGGTAATCCGGACGGCCAGGCTCGCCCAAAAATCGGAACCGTCTTGGCGTCTCATCCGCATTTCGGCCACAGCCCGGTCCTCCGAGTTGGCCAAAAGCCCGACGAAGTTTCGTTGATCGTCCGCCTGAGCGAAAAGGTCAATGAAATCGGTTCCCGCGAGAGCTCCTCGAGATTCGAAACCGAACATGCGAGCCATCGGCGTGTTGGCGACGACGATCCGGAAGCCCCCGTCCGGCTCCAGACGAAAACATCCCATAGGCAGGTTTTCGCTGAGCTCGGTGTACTCGCGACGGGCTCGGTCGAGAATCGCTTCGCGACGCCGTTGGCACCACAACAGCCCCACGATCAGCGCGCAGCCGACCAAGCCGACCAATAAGTGAGTTGTTCCGATCCGGGCCCGAGCCCCGGTTGACGCGGCGAGAAGACCATCCAAAGGAACGGAGACGGAAATGTTTCCGACCACCTCGCCGACTTGACGACCCGAGTGGCATAGCGTGCAATTCTGACCAAGGACGATCGGTCGAGTCAGCTTCAGGTAGGGGAGCCCCTGCAGCCGGACCCGAGAAACCGCAGGCTGTCCAGTCGGTTTTCCCTCTTGGAGCGTGCCCTTTGGGAGCACAAGAAGTTCTGAAACGTCGCTGTCCAATGTGTTTCGATCGACGACAAAAAGACTGTTCTCCGCGATTTTCTCTCGGACACGCCGGTCGAGCGCCGCGGTGGACGCCAACTTCACGTTGATCCGCGACTCGCGGACCGAACTGGGATCATTCAGACTTTTCAAGTGGAGGCCCGAACGGACGTCGGGCAGTCCTTCGTAAACGCCAGCCGTGTGAATGGCTTCCCAATAGCTGTGATAAGCTGTCCAAGCCGCGTCTGCCCGTTGCCGGGCGGCACCAAACATCAGGACATTCACATGATGCATGTTCCAAATCAGCGACCCGAGCACCGCGATCAACCACAACGCCGTGACAAGGTAACTCTGTCGCGCCACAAAACAAGGAAGGCTCGCCCAAAGGCGGCACTCTGACTTACCCCTGCGCATGTACGGCTCCGAAAAAGAACGTGCTGCTCAATAAAATCCCTTGATGACGGCGCCGGTATCGGTCTGCCGCGATGCGCGGCGGAGCGGCTCGAAAGCGATTCGCGTTTTAGGCCCCTCCGGAGATAGATGGCCTCGATGAAAGGTCGTCTGACCGAGACCTGAAGTTCGCTCGCGAGCATTGGACGCTAGCCAACTGTAGGCCCGGCGTCCCGACGGAGCTTCGGCAATCCGTCCCCTATGCGAATTATTCTCCCCTCCCAGGACGGCCACGCAGCCCGCTGTGACACCTGGACGGTCCGTGCTGGCCTGCGCGGTTGCGCCGATGAATGCGGATAAGCGAGCAAGAGCGTTGCGAAAGCGAGCGTCCTGGCAGATGGGATTCGGCTGGCCTCGCCTCGGCCGACCGTCCGAGCGTGCGGCCCGTCCGCCGGCGCGGTAACATACATACCGGCAGTGGCAACGACGGGCCGCTCTGAAAATCGTTCGGAAAGACAGGCCCGCGCCATGAACGATTTTCGTGACGCATGTTGGGGAGCACGCACGAATGGAGACAACCGAAAGCAAGATGCCGCGTCGGCAGTTTGTAGCGATGCTGGCGAGAGGGACGTTGACACTGGGAATTGGGGCTGTCGCCAATCAGGCTCATGCGGCAGCCGTCAAACGCAAGATGCTCCTATCGCTGGCGTGCGGGCGGATCGGCGTGCGGGCCCGGCTGGCCGAAGCCGTGGAGCTGGCCGCTCGGTACGGGTTCGAAGCGGTGTCGCCGACAATGGAGCTGGCTGGGCTTTCCGACCAGGAGCTGCAATCGCTGCT
>JAADHY010000624.1:5042-14470 GCA_013151585.1 Planctomycetota bacterium | reverse complement strand
GGTACCGAGCGATTCATTTTCCTGAGGCGTCTACCGGCTGGCTGGTGGGCGAACGCGGGCTTGTGCTCCACACATCCGACGGCGGAACGACGTGGCGGCCTCAGCGCGAATCCAGCCGCCCGATGGGATTGCTTTACGCCACGGCCCACGATCATCACATCAACAGTGCGCCGCTGGGCCCGCTGAGCGAGCGGTTCGACACGGCCTATTTCTGCTGCACGCGCGGCGTGCGTCCGTTCGAGCTGGGCGGCGACTACAACCGCCACTCGGTCGCGGCCGCTGCGATGGCCGCGGGCGTCCCTGTGGTGCACAGCTTCATCGACTTTTCCTGGCGCGAGCGGGACCTGCCGCATTGTATCGCTCAGCGGTACCAGAATTACGGCGGCATCGAAGGTCTGGAGCGGCGACTGGTCGCTGCCATTCGGGCACTTCGGCCGCGCACCTTGGTGGCCGAACAACCGGTGATCCAGGAGGCCTATTACGCGCACGGCGTCGGCGAGGTGGCTCGGGCGCTGATCCGCGCGTTCGACTCTGCGGCCCATCGCGACCGTTTCCCGGAACTGCTCGAGCTGGGCCTGGAGCCGCATGCGGCCGAGGAGCTCTACATCATCAGCAACTGGGCGAACGAACTTTACGGCATCCACCCACCAACGTTGCGTCTGGCCGGCCCGGCCCACGAGTTCTCGCCGCGGCTCGGCATGACTTACGGACAAGCCAAGGCCCGGTCGCGCAACTGCTTCTGGGGCCTGCTGGACCGACAACTCCCGCCGAAGGACTTCCTCGGCCTGGGCGTTTGGAACCTGCACTTGAAGCACACTCGCGGCACGGCGGGGGATTCGCTGCGCTGAACCCCAGCCACCCTTTCGCTCTCACCCTGTGCGTTGTGCGCCTGTCTAGATATGTGGCTGGGGTCTCACGAAGCGAGCCCCCAGCCTGTCCCTTCATCATTCTCACGACAAATCATCGAGCCATTCCGCCGGAATCCGATCAAGAGCAATTGGCACTTCTCGACCTCGCAAGTACCAAGCCGCACTGGACCACTTCCAGTCTTCCGGCTTCTCAACAAGCCCTCGCCGAACAGGATTCATATGGATGTAGTCGATCATCTTCATCAACGTGTCTGGCTCCGCGACATTCCGGTCGAACCCACCGCCCGATTGCCAGAACAGCCGCTCGGTCTTCTTGCCACGTTTGCGACTGATCCGCGGAATCCAGTCCGGTGCCTTCACCTGTAGATATTTGATGGCCTTACGGGCAACAGGAGCTTTGATGGCTTTTCGAATGTCCGCGATGTCGTATTGTATCTCCCGCGGATGTACGATCAGGTGCACATGTTCGGGCATGAACACGTAAGCCCACAGGTCGAAGTTCAATTCAGCGCGAGCATCCTCGATGGACTCCGCTAGCCATTGGCACGTTCTTTCCGCTTGCAGGAACTTGAAGCCTTTGTAGCAGGAAAAGGTCAGCTCATGCGCGTGTCCTGGCTCGTTGTAGTTTCGGCGGTGCCGTCGGGTTCGAGGCATGATGAGACCACTTGACGAGAATTGCTGGGGGTTCGCTGCGCTCAACCCCAGCCACCCTTCCAGCTCCGTGTGGTTGGGGTCTGACGAAGCGGGTCCCCAGCGCGGAACCCTCATCCATCCTTCCTCATGGCTTCCAGGTCGCCTTCCCACTTGATCTTGCCGCGCAGGGACCGAAGCTTTCTTTGGCTGCTGAGCTGGATCAGCAGCCGCAATCCGGCTTCGATCGCCGCTTTCTTCGTCCGAAACCCGCCCAACCGAAGGGCTTGTTTCATCAGCTCGTCGTCAATCACCACATTCAGACGGACTGTGTCTCTCCTTTTTTTGCCAGAGGGTACACATGCCGGACAGGGGCAGCAAGGTGCGCCGCACGATACATTCGAACGTGCAGCCAATCGAGCGCCTCGTTTACTAGATCGAGTTCTGCGTGTTAGAATGGGGAGGCGACAATTGCCTGTTGCGGAGTCGAAACGGAGAGTGGACATGGTGTATCGATGTCGAGTTCACAACGGGAGGATCGAGTTGGAGCCGCGCGCCGCATTGCCCGAAGGGGCCGAGGTCGAGGTCGTTGTGGTGCCAGAAAGACAGCCGAGCGACTCTTCTCAACCATCCATCTACGAGCAATTGGAACCGATTATCGGCACGGTCGACGATCTCCCCGAAGACCTGTCGGTGAATCATGACCATTGCTTGTACGGAGCTCCGAAGCGATCGTGACGCCGATTCGTCGTGGACCGGCTGAGCCGACAGCTCATCTGCGACAACCGCGGCAAAGTCATCAACGTTTTCGGATGTTATGTCACCGAGGGTCGTCTAATGAAGCGTTCTACATGCCGTATACTCGGGCTTCTGTTTTTGACATCGTTCATGCTGCACGCGCGCCTCTCGGCCCAGGCTGAAGGTGCCGAGATCAACCGGCCCGATCGGCCGAACTTCCTGTGGCTCACGTGTGAGGACATGAGTCCCAACTTGGGCTGCTACGGCGATCCGGATGCGGTGACGCCGAATCTGGACCGGCTGGCGGCTCGCGGCGTGCGGTACACGCTGGCCTTTGCACCAGCCGGCGTTTGTGCCACGGCCCGTTCGTCGTTAATTGTGGGCATGTACGCCTCGTCGATCGGCTCGCAGCACATGCGCTGCACCACCACGTTGCCGGACTTCATTCGGCCTTTCACCACGTACCTTCGCCGCGCCGGCTACTACTGCACGAACCAATCGAAGCAGGACTACAACTTCAAAACGCCGGCCGATGCGTGGGACGTGGGCCGCGGTCCGAAAGCCCACTGGAAGTACCGCAAGCCGGGCCAGCCATTCTTCGCCGTTTTCAACTACGTCGACACCCACGAGAGCCGCATCCGCGGGCCGACGCGCGTGAAGGTGCCGCTGACCGAGGCGGAACGGCACGATCCGGCCAAGGTGCACGTGCCGCCTTACCTGCCGGACACGCCGTTGATCCGCAAGGACTGGGCCCGGTATCTGGACCTGATCACCATGATGGACAAGGCTTGGATTCCCCAGCGGCTGAAAGAGCTGGAAGAGGCGGGCGTGGCGGACAACACGATCATCTTTTTCTTTTCCGACCACGGCGTGGGGCTGCCGCGGGCCAAGCAATTTGTCTATGAGGCCGGGCTGCAGGTGCCGCTCATCATTTACTTCCCGCCCCGCTGGCGCCACCTGGCACCGGCCAAGCCCGGATCGGCCGTCGACCGGCTGGTCAGCTTTGTCGACTTCGGCCCGACGATCTTGAGCCTGGCCGGCATTCCGATTCCCAAGCACATGCAAGGCAAGCCCTTTTTGGGGCCACAGGCCGTACCGCCGCGCGAGTACGTCTTCGGCATCCGCGATCGGATGGACGAGCGCTACGACATGACCCGCACCGTGCGCGATCGGCGGTTCAAGTACCACCGGCATTATATGCCGTTCATTCCGCATTATCCGTGGCTGGACTACATGGAGCAGCTCGATACGGCCAAAGAGCTGCGGCGGCTGAAGGCCGAAGGGAAGCTGACGGACGGGCCGGCCTTCTTCATGGCCGATTCGAAGCCGCCGGAGGAACTTTACGACCTGCAGGTCGATCCGCACGAGCTGCACAACGTGGCGGACGATCCCAGATATCGGGAGGTGCTCGAACGGATGCGTCGCGTCCACGGGTGCGCGAGACGGTCGACACCGGATTCCTGCCCGAGCAAGAGTTGCGGAATCGGGCGGCGGGTTCGTCCGAGTACGAGTATGCCCGCAGTGGCAAGTATCCGTTGGAACGTTTGCTCGAGACCGCCTTGTTGGTGGACCGCGGCGTGGACGCCTTGCCGGAACTCGTAAAGAGGTTGGGCGACAAAGACGCAGGCGTACGGTTCTGGGCGGCCAAAGGGTTGGCCAACTTGGGGCCGAAGGCCAAGCCGGCGGTCGATGCTCTGAAAGGCGTTCTGACCGATCCCAGCGGCGATGTGCGTGTGGCGGCCGCTCAGGCGTTATGTCGAGCAGGTCGTGTCGATCTCGGGCTGCCGGCGCTGGTGGACCAGCTCGAGCACGGCGAGCTTTGGGTTCGCGTCGCCGCGGCCGACGCCATCGACTACCTCGGCGAGGCCGCTCGGCCGGCCATTCCCGCGCTGCGCCGCGCCGTGGCCGACACCAGCCGGGAAAACCGCTACATCCGCCGCGTGCTCAGCCACACGCTGCGCGTCTGCGGCGCCGAAGCCGACTGACGAGGGGAGGACGAGGGCTGGGGGCGCTGCGCTCAACCCCTGTCATCTTAGCCCAGATAATATTATTCATGAACGCAGAGCTGGGTTTTGGAAGTTCGTTTAACCGTGAGCCGAAGGCGACGACCGAGACGGCCGGCAAGAAAGGCTCGCCTTCGGTTCGCCGTCAAACGGTGCTACAGGTTGGGGATGTTGACAAGAACGCGAAGGGAACCAACGTGAGCAGCAGAATTCGATCATCACGACGGACTTTTCTGGCTACATCGGCCGGTGCGTTATTGGCCGGTTCTGCTGCGGAGGGGCCCAAAAAAGGGCAGGGCAGGGACGCGGAAACGAAGCTGGCTGCGGCGAGAGAAGGCGGAGCCGGACAAAGGCGGGTCCGCAATCGCGTCGGCGCGGTCGCGTACGGGTATCAATACTCGATCGGCTTGTTCTCGTATCGGGATCGGCCGGGCGAGCGGTTTGACGCGGTGCGGGTGGTTGAGGCCGTGCGGCAGGCGGGCGGCGAAGTCCTGCAGCTCTATTACTCGATGATCGACAAGCTGGACGAGGCCGAGCTGGCCCGGTTGCGGTGCCGCGCCCGAGAGCTGGACGTCATGTTGGAAGTGCACGGCGGCGGGGCGTTGCGGCGCACTTACGAGCGGGCCATGCACAAGGCCGCGGCGGTGGGATCGAAAGTCGTCGGCTGCTCCTTCGGCATGCTGATGCGACCGGAGAAAATCCCGACGCTCAAGCAGTGGGACGAACACGTCGCTCGCTGTGAAGCCCGCTTGCGCGAACTGGTCCCGGTTGCCAAGTCGCTGAAGATCAGGATCGGCGTAGAGAACCACCTGGACTTTACGGTCGAAGAATTGCGGGACCTGATGCGGCGGGTGGATTCGCCGCACGTTGGCGTCATCTTTGACGTGGGCAACACGGTCGGCACGTTGGACGACCCGATCGAAGCGGCCGACATCTTGGGGCCGTATACGGTCGCCACGCATTACAAAGACTTTGCCATTGAAGAGGTGACTCGCGGCTTCCGGTTCACCATGGTGCCGCTCGGTTGCGGCAGCTTGCGGCTTCGCGAGATCACCGAACGGTTGCTCAAGCACATCGACCCGGAGATGGGCCTTTCGATCGAAATGATGAACGGCCAGCACTTCGAGGTGAAATGGCTGGAGGACCGTTTTTGGATCCCGTATCGGAACAAGAGCGCCCGTCAGGTCGCCGCGACACTGCGCCACATTCGCGGCAAGGCGATCGACATCGACGAGTTCATTTTGCAAGAAGAAGTTGACAAGCTGCCGCACGAGGAACACATCCGATTCGAACAGGAGCGAATGACTCGCTGCATCGCTTACTTAAAAGGCCTGCTTGACGACACGCAGAAGCCACTGCCGGTCTGATGGTTTCCATGGCGCGATCGCGCGGAGCCGACGGGGCGGAGCTTCTGAGCCGATGGTGCGGCGCCGTTGTCTCTTGAGAGCGTGTCCATCCTGCGCGCGTCCCAACATCTTCCCAGGCCGCTCGACGATTTTGTGAAAAGCACGGAAATGGAAAAATCGCGTCTTATCTGTCCGCGAAGGGACTCGTAGAATGCTGACGCGGCCGCTTGTGCGGTCGCCAGAAGCGTACGATTCCGCCGTGCGTCCAGAAAAAGACGCGGGGTAAGGAGACCAACGGCATTTGCTGCTGAATTCAAGCTGCGAAAGGGGAGCAGCCATGACGAATCGAGTTTTCTTTCTGGCCGCATTGATTGCGTTAGCAGTCTGGGCCGCGTCTCCGGATCACGCGGTGGCTCAGCACGGCCATGGTGGACATGGAGGAGGCCATGTTGGCGGTCATTCGGGAGGCCATGTTGGCGGCGGCCATATTGGCGGAGGCCACATTGGCAGAGGACATGTGGGTGGGCATGGCGGCCGGCACGGTGGAATTTTTGGCGGGCATTCCCGTGGAATCGGCCGGCACGGCCGAGGACTCGGCAGCCATCGTGGAGGCATCGGCCATGTCGGCGGACACACCGGCGCGGCTTCGATCGGTGGCCATCACGGAGCGCGGCATGGCGGAGGTTTGGGCCATCATGGCGGTTTCGGCCATTATGGAGGCCGTCACTACGAGGGCCATCACGGGGTGACGATCTACGTGCCCTCGCTCTTATACGGATCGGGGTTTTACTATGGAGGAACTTACCCCTACTACCCCCGTTATCCGGTGACGGACATTGTGGTTGGCGAGCCGAGACGGATCATTCGCGCCCAGACGCCCGACGGCGTGGCTCCAGTTGATGGTGACGAGGAGAACGAAGTCGGGCAACGGTACTTGGCGGAAGCCCGCGAAGCTTTTCGTCGCGGCGACTACGCTGCAGCGGCCCGATTGGCGAGCCACGCGGCCGTCGAACTCCCGCGTAGCTCGGACGTGCATCAATTCACGTCGCTGACCTTTGTCGCTTTGGCCAACTACCGGCCGGCCGCCGCAGCGGCTCATGTCGGTCTGGAACTGGGGCGTCCGTGGGATTGGGCCACGCTGCGTCGCCACTACGGTGACCCGGCCGACTACACGCCTCATCTGCGAGCGTTGGAAGAATTCGCCGGGAAGAACGCCAAGGCCGCTTACGCCCAGTTCTTGCTCGGCTATCACTACCTGATGCTGGGGCATACCGAGCCAGCCGCGCGCCGATTCGCTCGCGTGGTCCAACTGGAGCCGCGCGACGACCTGGTGAAGGGCCTCTTGAAATCCCTTCGCGGAGAAGCGCAGTCCGACAGCACGCCGAGAATCGTCCCCTTAAGACCCGCTGCCCCTGCCGAAGACGAACCGCAGGAGAAACCGAAGAAAACGGAATCGGCGCCGCGGCAATCGCCACCCCCATCAGAACACCGACACGAGCACGGGGCATCGGACTAGGCTCTGTCAAAGCGACACAGGGGCCCCCTGACCCTTGTGGGGTAGGCGTCCCGCCTGCACCAAGCGGCCGAGACGGCCGCACCACAGCGTCACTTCATCCCAACTTTCCGCAGTGACGCAGCGTTAGCGCGAGAACCTCCGTTTTCGTTCTCGCCTGACAACGGCTGTCCACGTCATCCGGACGGTGGAGCGTCTTGGCACAGCTTTCTGCTGTTAGTCAGGTCGCAGATCGCTCTGCGGCCAGAGCCTCGGTAAAACTATGGCAACACGGCCGGGGATTCGCCGTCGGCCAGCCGGATCAGCGGCGAGTCATAGCGCAAGCGGCGGTCGACCGGCTTTCCGTCGATCTTCTCGCTCGCCACGCGGTTCGTTCGGCTGTCCCAGTCCAGCTCCAGCGTAGCGTCGGCCGCTTGCCACCGGACGGTGCGTCTGTCGGCCGCCGCCTGGTCGCTCAGCGGCCAGTCGCCGACGGCCGCGAGGAAATCGGCCAGCGTTCGATAATCGCGATCGGTGGCCAGGGCGATGACGAACCCGCAATTCAGATTGTTGCCCGTCTTCGGGCCGGGCGGCTCAGGTGTCAGGCGGCCGTCGAGGCACAGGCCGAGGCCTTTCACGGTGTGCAGGCGATAGGGCTTCGGCGCTGGTTGTGCGGTCTTGTCTGTGCAGGTCGTGCGAGCCTCGAGGAGCCGCAGTGCGACCAGCGCGCGTCCCACACGCCAGCCGATGAGCGTTCCGGCATCGAGATCGAGCGAGCCACCTCGATACGGCCGGCCGGCTACCCGCATCTCGTCGATCATGCCGCCGTCGTCCGGGCCTATGTTGAGGCGCATCACCGCTTCGGCAATCTTGCTTCCGGCCAGGTCGACTTCATAGACAACGATCGCGGTCGCATCGTGTTGAAGGGAAGCGATCGTTGCGTGCTTGGTCGTCGGGATCGGCGTGATGTAGCTCGAACGGCGCTCGGTCCTGGTGCCGGCGTAGGTGATCTTCAGCGGCAGGTCCCAGAACGGACGGTTGTTGTACACCGGGCGACGGCCGGTCTGCGTGCCCAGGCTGAATTGCTCGGTCATGTAAAGCGAGCACTCAACGGCTTGGCGTCCCTTCAGAATCCGTCCGGAACGGACACATTCCGTCTTTGCGGGCCGCCGCGCGAATCCGGTCCGGCACGCGGTAGTCGTTGACCGCGAAAACGTAGATAAACGATCGCATCCGCTCGCGCAGCGGCTGGCCGCATTGTTTGAACACCAGGCACGAGACCAGGCTGCGTCCCGTGTCGCGGTCCCGATCGTAGGCCCGGCTGTGCGTCCCGGCACCGATGGCCGCCTGCCAGTGCCAATTCTGAAAAACGTCGGCGTACAAGTAATCGAGGCACTGGGCCACTTTCTTGCGCAACGTCTCGCTGCTCGCGTAGTGGTAAATCCATTCCAACGCATACACGTCGACCGCGTTATAACACGGGCTGTTGTATTCCGAGATGCCGTTGTCGGCCGTGTACTGAATCCAGCGATCGATCCGTTCGGCCCCGTCCGATTCCAGCTCCGGCTTTCCGAGAGCCCGGCCCAGCATCACCATCGATGCGGCCTTCAGCAGCCAGATATTCGTGTAGTCCGGCCCGCTCCTGTGTGCTCGGACACCGTGAATGCAGCGCCCGAGCGCTTCGCGGAGTCGCCGGCGGTTCGTCCTGCTGAGCCTCTCTCCGTGTTCGATCGCCAGGTACGATAGCCACGGGCTCATGAACGCCACGGCGTTGCGGTCGCGCACGCGCGTCTCGCCGTGCCACCAGAGGAAATTGCCGAACGTCTGCGACTTGAGGTCCACGTCTTGGTGATCGAGCACGGCCGCAACGATCGCGTTGGCCCGCTCAAGCTGCCGGCTGGCATCGAAGAGCGCAGCCGCGTATTCCAGGCTGTGCTGGCACACATCGAGCCGCCCTTTGTCGACCCGCCACACCAGGTTCGTCTTCGGATCGAAATGCTCATTGCCGTACCGGATCACGCCGTCCCGTAGGAAACGGTTCGGCGCGTCGAATTCGTCCCCGCCGGCCCGAACCGATGGAACGATCGACAACATTACAAGAGCGAATCCCGAAATCGCTGCAATCTGTTTCACTTCGTTGCTCCTCGGGCGGCGCGAAGCCGCGATCAAAGTAAGCGGTAGGCGTGAGCCTCCGGTGTCCTTGTTGAACCGACGAACGGCTGGCTAGCGCTTCGCGTTCACACGTGGGACGCCTCACTCTGTGAGCGGAAAAGACGTTAGTGCTTCGTCACAGCGCAAAGTTGGGGTTGAAGTTGATTGTGGTGCAGCCGTCTCGGCTGCTGTTCGCGGG
>JAADHY010000624.1:1395-5034 GCA_013151585.1 Planctomycetota bacterium | reverse complement strand
ACGCCCACGCCACAACAAGGGGCGGTCCCAATCTCGTCCTGTGATAAAGCAATAGCCTCCGGTCCTCCCAAGAACTGTCGGCGATGAATCTCGGCCGCCAAGTCCACCACATTCTTGTAAATGTCATTCCGTGAGGGTTTAACCAGAGGGAAGCTCGAAACCGGCCCGGCGAGAGCGGGAGAGCAGGGTGTTGGCTTCATTGTCGTTGACGAATCGCTCCGTGGCTGCGTTCCATCGCAGCGGACGGTTGAGCTCTCGTGCAATGTTGGCCAAATGGCACACGGTGATGCTGCGGTGGCCGACTTCGACCGGCGCGTTCGGTGTACTCCGCGTGCGGATGCATTCGAGCCAGTTCTCCAGATGGGGCCGCGCGACGGCACCGGGGCCTTTCCATTTTTCGGCGACTTGAGGATCCGGCGGGTTCGTCACGAGCTCGGGTGGATCGACCCGAAACCAGTTGCGTCGCATTTCCATACGCCCTCGTTCGCCGTAAAACAGAATCGCGTCCGGGCCGTGGATGAACCGGACTTCTACTCCGTTGGCATAGTGCATCACCACCGGCCAAAACCGGCGCCGGTCGGCCGGCCGGGGCGGAGGTGTCTTCTGCTTCCACATCCTCCAGAAGGGCTGGACAGACTGCGGCGGAATCGCCCGAATCGTGACTGGACCGGTTCCGTCGCAACCTAACGCGTATTGCACCATGTCGACCGTATGAGCTCCCCAGTTTGTCATCATGTGGCCTGAGAAATCTCTCCAAAGATCCCAGCCGCGCCACAGCAAGTCGCCGACTTTAAACTCGTCCTTGACCCACAATTTGCGATTGTAGGGACGCAGCGGGGCCGGACCGCAAAACAAGTTCCAGTCCAAGCCAGCCGGAACCGCTTCCTCCGGCAACGTGGGATCGTGTAACGGTCCTGGATAGTTCGGCAGCTCGACTCGCGTGACCCGCCCCAAACCGCCGTTGCGGATGAACTCGCATGCGAACCGGTTCATTTCCATCGTCCGTTGCTGACTGCCGACCTGCAGCACTCGGCCCGTCTTTTTAACCAACTCTACCAAATACCGCCCTTCGGCGATCGTGAGCGTCATCGGCTTTTCCAGGTAGACGTCCCGTCCGGACTGTAGCGCTAGTGCGGCCGCCAAAACATGATGATGGTCCGGCGTGGCGATGATCACCGCATCCAGGTCTTTTTCCCGGTCCAACATCTGCCGGTAGTCCTGGTAGGCGGCGCAACGGTCAGCGTCGGTTTCCAGGAACCGGGCCAGAAGCTTCTTGTAGTGTCCCTTCGGTTGCAGGGCACCGGCGATACGGGACCGAGCGCAGTCACAGACGGCGACGACCTGAGCGTTCGAAGGCAGATTGCCGATCAACGTCTTGCCGCGCGCGCCCAGGCCAATGACGCCAATCTGGATTCTTTCGTTCGCACCTTGCGATTTCGCGATCCTTGCCGCCTCGACGATACCAGCCGATCGCCCGACCAACAGCGAGCCGAAGGCGGAGCCAGCCCGACGGATGGCTTCGCGTCGTGTGAGTACGGTTGAGCCTTTCGTGGCTGGAAGACGATCACGGTGGGCAAACGATTCGAGTTTCTGACCGCGTAATGTTTTTTGAGGTTGTATAGCAGGCGGGGGCGATTGTCCCGCGCAAGGCCGTGACATCGGACTCCTCCCAAAACATCGCGCAAACAAACAACGGTCGCCCGAGGAGCTCACGGTCCGTACCTTCTCAGTGGAGGGCACTCGCCGTCGGTCGCACCGCCGGCTGAGCGCTCAAGGCGAGTGCCCTGGCACAGCCTGATTGGAGGTTGAGCCGTGCGCGCTGGGGGCAGGGGGAGTACCGGCCTGACCCGCAGCGAGCGCCGTCGGCTCACTGCTCCTGATGTCGGACTCCGGCTGTGACGCCGGACTAGCCAACGGGAATCTGCCAAGGCTCGCGGCAGGGCCGATTCAAAAGGGCTTGCGCTTCCTCGTCGTCGGGAAACCGTTCCTTTTCTGGATCCCATCGGAGTCTGCGTCCAACTTGGCAGGCGATGTAACCGAGCTGAGCGACGGTGCTAGACCGATGGCCCACTTCGGCGTCTTCTAGCGTCCGGCTCCGGGACCGGACGCAGTCCAGGAAGTCGTGCTTCTCATTTTTCAGTGGGAATGGAAATTCTTCCGGCGTGATCTTCACGTCGAGCAGCGTCTTGGGTTCCGCGTCCAGCCGGTCCGGACCGTACCACCCGCAGACCCAGCCTTCCGTTCCTTCAAAACGCATGAAGGCCTGACTGCCGGCGTAATCGGGGTGTGTCTTGTACTGCTGGCGTCCGATGTAAAACATCTCCACGCCGTTGGCGTAACGGTAATGGACGTCGAAATCGAGGATCGTATTCCAAAGGTAGTGCTTCGGCGGGAAGTCGCCGCGACCTTCGATCTCGACAGGGCCGGTCAATTCGGTGTCGTTGGCCCATTGAGCCACATCGCAGGGATGATACCCCCAGTTGCTGATCATCCCATCGCAGTAATCCCGGTTGGAAAACCAGCCGGGACGATCATGCAGCTTGTTGGTGTGGACGCGTTTCTCCGTGTAGGGAGCTTTCGGAGCGGGGCCGAGCCACATGTCGTACTCGAGCCACTCCGGCACCGGCATCTCCGGCTGCATCGGCAACGCCCCCCAATAGACGGGAACGGCAATTCGAATCCGTTTCAACTCGCCGATCCTTCCCGTTCGTACCAGAGCCACCGCTTTATACAGATGGGGAATCGAGCGAAACTCACTGTCGGTGCGGAAAACGCATTTCGCCTTCGCCGCGGCGTCGGCAATGGCTCGCCCGTGAGCGATCGCCAGGCCGAGCGGCTTCTCGCAGCAAACATCCTTGCCCGCCTGGATCGCGGCCACCGCTATGGTCGGATGCCAGTGGTCCGGGGTGCTGATCATGACGGCGTCCACGTCTTTGCGGTTCAGCAGCTCCCGGAAATCAGTTGTGCGAAAACAAGATCTCAGTCGGTCGGGATCCCATTTGTGGCGTTTGGCACTCGCTTGCACAAACGGAACGTCTCTGACGGTCAGACGCTGGCGGTCCACATCACACAACGCCACGACCTCACAGTCACCTCGTTTCATAAAAACCGGCAGGTTTCGTGCGATGCACTGGCGCCCCAGCCCGATCATGCCCACACCGATCCGTTCGCTGGGAGCCAAACGACCTCCACGGCCCAGAGCCGTCGCCGGGACGATCGTCGGCGCCAAACCGATCGCTGCAAGCCGACCAAGGAATTGACGTCGCGATGTTTTGGATGTTTGCTGCATTCCGATGTCTCCAGGTCAATGAATGTCAACGCGAAAGGAAGGTTATGGGGTCGGAGTGAGTTATTCTAACTTCCCAGGGTCGAGTAAGCACGTCATAGCGTTCCCAGAGCCGCTCCCTAACGAGGAATGAAAACGCAGGAACTCGGTGTCAGCTTGCTTGCACAAGACGACGGGAAGAAGGAACTCGCAATGGCGACGATCCGTTCCGGGAGGCTCCGATGAGCGGACAAACGAGCCCGTTCGCTTTCCGTTGGGAGGTTGATCTTGTTGAGTCCATGCGGCAGACTGATGCTCACACGCAGCAGTCCACAGCTTGGCACACGTTGAATGGAGGGAATCCGGTGAAGCAC
>JAADHY010000624.1:0-1383 GCA_013151585.1 Planctomycetota bacterium | reverse complement strand
TACGCATCTTCGTGGTATCCTTAGCCGTTCTGAGCTCATTTGGCACACTGTGTTTGGCCGACGGGCCGCCGGATTTGTGGAAACTGGCCGGACGCAAGCAAGCCATTCATCGTTTTTCTACGCTCATCACTGCTCAGCAAGTGCGGGACCATCTGAGCACAGACGCGGGCATCGACGCGGCGATCGACTGGTGCAGGAAGACGGCCGTCACCAAGGTTTACATTGAGTCGTTCCGCAGCAACTACCTGGCCAAACGCGAAACGTCGGAACATGCCAAAGAGCGGTTTCTGGCCGCCGGGTTTGACGTCTCCGGCTGCGTCACGACGACGATCGTCGGCAAGAAATCGACCGGTTGGAACCTGATCTCGTGTTATACCGACCGAGCGACTCAGGAGCGGCTGCAGGAGATATTCGAATACACGGCTGAGCTCTTCGACGAGATCATGATCGACGATTTTTGGTTCACCGACTGCCGCTGTGGCGAGTGCGACGCGGCGAGGCGATCGCGCACAGTCACGATCGGCGACAAGACCTATCCGGTGCCGGACGATACCTGGGAGGCCTACCGCTGTGAGCTGATGGTTCGGCTCTCGCAGGATCGGGTTCTGGCGCCGGCCAAGGGAGTCAATCCGAAGGTCAAGCTGATCATCAAGTATCCGCAATGGTACGACCGTTTTCAGGACCGGGGCTACGAGGTGGTCCGCGAGACGGCCTTATTCGACCGCATCTGGGTCGGCACGGAGACGCGCGACTACGACAACCCGCGCTGGGGCGGCAAAGTGCAGTACGAAGGGTATTTTATCATGCGGTGGCTGGGCGGGATCGGCGGCGAAAAGTGTGGCGGTGGATGGTTCGATCCGTACGGGACCACGGAGAAAACTTACGTCGAACAAGCCCGGCAGACCATTCTGGCCGGGGCGAAAGAGTCGCTGCTGTTCTGCTACGGCTCGCTGCTGAAGCAAACCGGACCGGCCAACGTGCGAGCCCTGCGCCGATGCATTCCCGAACTGTTTCAAGTTGCCGAAGAAGTCGGCCGACGCCGGGTGATTGGAGTGGCCGCTTACAAGCCGCCCAACAGCCATCCGGAGAAGGAACCGTATGTGTTCGACTTCGTCGGGATGCTCGGCCTGCCGCTGGTCCCGTGCCACGAGTTCCCCGACGACGCCCAAGCGGCCTTCTTTTCGGTCCACGCGTTGAAGGACGCCGATCTGCCTGCGAAACTGTCGGGGCTGATCGAGCGCGGTGTCCCGGTGCTGGTCACGGACGGGCTGGCGAAGCGGCTCGCAGGTCGTGTCCGGCTGGACACACCGAACGTCCGCGTCCTGCCGATTCGCGGCAAACCGAAGTCGCTGCTGCAATTGCCTCAAGCCGAATTGGATGCCA
>JAADHY010000728.1 GCA_013151585.1 Planctomycetota bacterium | reverse complement strand
TTGTCGGCTCCTGCGTGTCCGATCTCGACATCCTGGCAATCCTTGCATGGGGGAAGTTCAGCCCCCGCCGATCCGAGAATCCCCACAAGGCCTTTGCGGCGCTCGATCGTAGGCCCCAACACTCCTTTGGAACGGCGCCCCCCATCTCTTTCAAAGCCCCAGAGGTATTCGGATACCGATCCGAAGATACAGGATTGCCGGCCGATTTCAAGGGCTGATCCGACGGGAGAATTCGTCACGACAACCGTCGCGAGTTTTCCCCGCCGAGCCAATTGGCGTCGACTCCGGCAAGTCGCGACGACAGCCCGGGCCCGGAGCCCTTGCCATCACCGACTCTGAACAGACAGAGTTGGTGGCGATCTGATCCAGCGCCGTGGCATCGTAACCATCATAGTATCGTAACATCGTAGCCGATCGCGTCACTCGCTATTGACCCTTCCGGCAGAGCCAGGGTAGATTACGCCGCTCGCTGTGAGGACGCGGCTCCGCCAAGCTCCCCTGCCTCAAGAAACGCCGCGTTGGTTCTGGTAGAACGCCGTTCCCCCTACATCAGCCAGACTGGCAAGACGAGATTCGCTCGTCGCGCCGCGCAAGTCAGGAGGCAGACCATGGACCGCCAAGGACGTTGGCCGCAGAAGCGGGAAGGCCCGGCCGAAACCGACCGACTCGATTTGTCGCGATCTGTCTTTCGGTCGCTGGTCGCATCGCTGAAGATCAATATCGGTTCGCGTGTTCTTGACGCCGGTTGCGGGTCGGGCCAACTCACGCAGCGGCTGCATGCTTTCGGAGCGGACGTGTTGGGGCTGGATGAGTCGGCCAAGACGATCCGGGATGCCAGCCAAGCCTTTCCGCACGTCGCCTTCCAGGTCGGCCAGTTTCCGCCAATTCCGCTAGGCCACCCGGATGCAGAATTCGAAGTGATCATCGTGCAGGGCCTTTCGCCTTACGCAGACAACCTGTTCGGTCGGGCGGCGTTTCAGATGACCGCCGATCTGCTTTGCAGTTTGCGTCCGAACGGCCGTTTCGCATTCCTGAACGCCATCGCTCCAGGCCACGGCCGCGAACAAGACCCGCCGTCCCACAGCATCGCCTGCTACGCACGGCACCTTTCATTTTTTCCGGGCGTTTGCCGAGTGTGTCATTTGCCGAACGGTCCGACCACCGGCGTCGTGCTCTCCAAGATTCTCGGCCAGCGCAGCCCAGCCATCTGGCGTCTGGCCGTGCTGAAGATCCCGAGCGAGCGTCTGTCGGCTGAAATGTGGCGACAGTTGGCCGAACAAGCCACAGCGGTTTCGCCGAAGCAATGCTGCGACCAACGGGACTCGGCGGCCGGCTCGTCCGATTCGCCCCGGGCAGCCTGAACCGGAGCAGACCAGGTCGCGCCGTGAGGTTCCGCCGGCGCTGTCGTCATCGGCGTCGCGCCAAGACGGACCAACCAAGCGGACGGGACTCTTGGCCGTCAATGCAAGCCGCATCGAAGCGAAACTCGCGAAGCTGCACGATCGCAAACAGCGGTTCCAACTCGCGGCAAATCTCCTCGGCTCGCACTTGCGGCGGGCCGCCTTCACGCGGCTCCGGGTCGTTTGCGTTGCCAGCCAGTGTCAGCCACAGACTGCCGGGGACCGTGACGCGCTGGAGTACGGCCAGCATTCCGGCTAGATTCTCCCGGCGGACCGCATGATAGACGCCGCGATCGAACACAAACGGAAACGGCTCCCCCAGATCAGTCAACTCCAGCAAATCGCACGTCAAGAACTGAACGGCCACGTTCGCTCGGTCAGCCCGCTGCCGAGCCAGCGAAATCGCTTGTTCCGAGACGTCGCAGGCGGTCACTTCAAAGCCGCGTTCCGCGAGAAAAACCGCGTTGGTGCCAGTCCCGCAACCTAACTCCAACGTCCGACACGGACCAATCTGGTATTCTTTCAGGACCCGCTGCAGCTCGCTGGACGGCCGGCCTGTATCCCAGGGCGTCTGACCGGTGCGATATCGTTCCTCCCAGTCGACAGGCGGGACGCCGCCTTGCGGATCGTTCATGACCGAGCTTCCTGTCTGCGAGGCTTGATCGTCCAGACGCGAGTGTCTTGTTGAGCAGCCCTGCCTCAAAACCGCACCAGTGTGGCCGCCCAAACGAAGCCGGACCCGAAGGCGACCATCAGGACCAGTTTGCCTTCGCCGACCATCCCGGACTGGCGGGCCTGGTCCAAAGCGATCGGCAGGCAGGCCGAGGCCATGTTGCCGTATTCTTCCACGTTCACAAAAACCTTTTCTTCCGGAATCCCGACCCGCTCGACGATCGCCTCCAGCATCCGCAGGTTCGCTTGGTGCGGGATGAGCACGTCGACGTCCTGCAGTGTCAGTCCGTTCGTCTCCAAGATTTCAAAGATCGCCTCCGACATCCTTGCCACGCCGTTCTCGAAAACGGTTTTGCCGTCCATGCGGAAGTGGACGCGGCCGGTGTCGATGTCTTCTTTCGTGATGTGTTCGATGCGGCCCAGCGCGCTTCCCGGAGCCGCCGTGTAAAGGGCTTTGGCAAGGCTGCCGTCGGCATGCAGAATTGTCGAGATGATCCCGCCTTGGTCGTCGGTTGCATCGTCTGTCGGTCCAACTACGACCGCGCCCGCTCCGTCGCCCAACAGGATCGCGATGTTTCGCCCGTCGTACGACCCATCGATTCGCTTCGACAGAACTTCGCTGCACACGACCAGCACATGGCGGTACGTTCCCGCACGGACGAAGTGGTCCGCGATGGACAATCCGTAAATCAGGCCGGTGCACTGCTGGCGAATGTCCAAGACGCCGATGCCCTTCAGGCCCAGCTTCGGCTGCAGAAAACACACGCAGCCCGGATCCGCGTGGTCGGGCGTGATCGTGTTCATGATCAGGAAATCGATGTCGGACATCTTCAGGCCGGCGTCTTCGACCGCCGCCCGAGCGGCCGGAACGGCCAAGTCCGTCGCGCTGACTTCCGGTTCCGCGTGCCGCCGACACCGCACGCCAGTCCGCTCGACGATAAACTCATTCGACGTCTCCATCATCTTCATGACGTCGAAGTTCGTAACCACTTTCGGCGGCAAGTAGTGTCCCGTGCCCAGTATCCGCGAACCCGGCATGACCCTTCGCTCCCTTCAAGCCCTCGTCGGCGCCCTACCACCCGGCCTCAGCCGCCCTCGCGCCGAATCAGTCTTCCGACACACCCGCCGCCCGCAGCGACTGCTTGACCATCAGGGCACAGTTCTTTTGGAAGAAATCGAGCGACAGAGAAGGCGTTTTCTCGTAGATTTCCTGGCCGAGCTGTTCGGCGATTTCCCGCGTGGACTTTCCGGCTTGTTTTTCGGACACGATCCGCTCGTGGTACGACTGGGCCGCCGCGATCGCTCGCTGGAAGAAGTCCTTCACCGCGTCGGCGCCTCGGACCGCCGCATGGTGGCCCAGGCACACGACTTCGGCCCCCAAGCTCGCCAGCCGCTCCATCGATGCCACGTACGCTTCGTAGCCGCTAAAGTAGCCCGGCCACCAGGCGTCCAGGTCGGGCATGTAGTAGGGCGTCGCATCGGAGATGATCAGAACGCCGGTCGCTGCGTCGTAGAAGCTCAAACTGCAATCGCTGTGGCCAGGCGTCGCCAGAACTTCAAAAGAAGAGCCGTCCACCGTGACGGCGTCCCCTTCCTTGAGTATCTGATCGACGGCAATTTGCTGAGTCTCTAAAGGCGGCCGGCGCTGATCATCGCGAATCCGACCGGTCTGGATCAGCCAGTCGGTGACCGCGTCGTCGAGCCGACAAAACAGGCCGATAGCTTTTTCCGCAGAAAGTGTCTTGGCTGCGATTTCCGACGCCAGCACCGTAGCTCCCGAACAAAGGCTGCGCAGGGACGGCACCGCCATGACATGATCCGGATGAGCGTGCGGGATCACGATCTGTTTGATCTGAGCCGCATCGATTCCGAGCTGCTCCAACTGTTCGCGGACCACCGGCCCCATCGGTCCGGAACCGCCTTCGAACAGCGCCGCACCTTCCGTCCCCCGGACCAGGTAGATGGGATACTCGTTTGTGCCCAGCATGGTAATGCGGTCGGTGACTTCCACCGGCGGGTTGCGAACTAGCATGGTCGACTCCTTGCTGCCGTAGCTGCGTTACTCAGATCAGCGCACGATCTCCGACGATTCTAATCACTCCGCGCGTTGGTGCGAAGTCGACGCGGTTCCATCGCTTGGGGAAGACGCTACATCATCTTTCTCGATTCTGGTCCATTTCGAGATTCGACGAAGCAATGCACTGATCGGGCGCGTCAGCGAGCCGGTGCAGGCGGTTCTCTCGGTCCCAGGCTTTGCCCGGGGCCGCAGGGACCGGCGGCTTCGCCTCCGACCTCCGTCGCTCCAAGGCGGCCAGCGCCCCCGTAAGGTGGGCACGGTCCACCAAGAAACGGGTTTCGTGTCGTGTCTCTCTAATTCCGGTTGGGCAGTGCCCACTACATTACTGGTTGCTAGGTCAATCCGCAGTTGCGCTCATTCCTCAGACCAGCCTTGTCCTTGCGATGGCCGAACTTGCGGTCAGGTTCATCGTTCCAAAAGAAGTCCGTCCGGTCTAACCGGTAACGTGGGCAGA
>JAADHY010000168.1 GCA_013151585.1 Planctomycetota bacterium | reverse complement strand
TCTCCGAATGCTTGCGCAGCGGACTGTTCCGCTGCCCGGAGCAATCTTACCTACTTTTCCCAGACCGCGCCAGTCAAAATTGCCAGACCCGAGCCGGGCTCACAGCGGGCACGAATGGTGATAGTCCGGAAAATCCATCCGAGAGGGCTGGTCTAGCAGAGACTTTAGCCGCCGACCGACGAGTGCTCTGTCAAAGCGACGAAGGGGGATCGCTGAGCCTTGTGGGGTAGGCGTCTCGTCCGCGAGCAGCAGACGAGACGGCTGCATCACAACCAACTTCAATCCCAACTTTCTGGCGTGACGAAGTATTAGCCGACGCGGAATCGTTTCGCTCGCGTTTCGCCAAGGAGCCCCCAGTTATTCTGCCTGGGCTGCCACTTCCACAATCACTTTCGCCACCCTGCGTCCTGCGCCCGGCAACGTTCGACAATAAACAGTGCTCAACAAGAAGGGCGAAAACCGTCACCTTCGCGGACGTGTCGATGTCGGCGTCAGCGAAAGGGTTTCAAAAAGAGGCCGGCCGCCCATACGTCGTGGAGGCGGCCGGCCACCATGAGCAACGTCACTAGACGAGCAACGTCACAGGACCGATGCGATCGCGTCGCATAGTCGTTCCATGTTGTCTTCCGTCATCCCGGCCACATTGATGCGGCCGTTTCGTACGATGTAGATCGCGTAATCCTCACGCAGCCGATCGACCTGCTCGGGCGTCAGCCCCGACTGCGAGAACATACCATGCTGATTTTTGATGAACGAGAAGTCTCGGGCTGACGTTTTTTGCGCCATCGTATCAGCGAACAGCTTCCGCATCCCGTTAATCCGGTCCCGCATGGTTGCGACCTCTTGTTCCCAAGTGGATCGCAGTTCGGCGTCCTGCAAGACTGTGGCCACGATGCCGCCGCCGTGGTAAGGCGGATTGGAGTAGTTGGTCCTGACGCAAATCTTAAGCTGGCTCAGGGCGGTTTGCGCGGTTTCGGCGGAGGCCGCGACAACCGTCAATGCCCCGACGCGCTCGCAATACAAGCCGAAGTTTTTCGAGAAGGAGCTGGCCACGATCAGCTCCATTCCGGGGCGGCTGAGTTCGCGCAAGCCAGCGGCATCCTCATCGAAGCCGACGCCGAACCCTTGGTACGCGAAATCGACCAGCGGTAGGATGCCCCGCTCCTGGACAACGTCGGCGATTTGTTTCCACTGCTCGGGCGTTGGATCCACGCCTGTGGGATTGTGGCAACAGGCGTGCAAGCAGATGACGTCTCCCGCCGGGATCTGCTGCAAAGCTTCGATCAGCGCGTCGAACTTGAGCGAGTTCCGCTCGGGATCAAAGTAGGGATAGGTCTCGACCGTCAGCCCAGCCGCCTTGAACACGCCCGGATGGTTCGCCCACGTGGGTTGACTGCACCAGATTTTCGCCGACGGAAAGAGCTTGTGAAGGAAATCTCCGGCAACTCGCAAGGCGCCCGTCCCACCTGGCGTTTGCAGGGTCACCGCCCGGCTGCTGGTGACGATCTCGTGCTGCGGCCCCCAGAGCAGCTCGCGGACCAATCGGCCGTATTCGGGGATCCCATCGATTCCTAGATAGGATTTGGAGGATTCCGACTCGAGCAAACGTTTTTCGGCCTCTTTGACGCATCTCAGGATCGGCGTCTGTCCGGACGCATCTTTGTACACGCCGACCGTCAAGTTGATTTTTTCCGGCCGCGCGTCTTTTCGGAACGCTTCGGTCAGTCCCAGGATGGCGTCTGGCGGTGCCGGTTGCAGTTGCTCGAACATCGAACCCTCTCCTTACGTGAAGCGACACAAACTGGGCCCAGTGTGGTTCTCGGAGCGGCCGCGGCCGCTCACTTCGAGCGCGATTGTTCTTTGCCGCGCCAGCCGCGTCAAGTGCTCGGACACCCGGCGGGAATGATTATTCGCGATTCGATGTTCCGACCAGCGCGCGAGTGAGCCGATCAGACACTCTGCGCGCGACCGGGCACGCTCCAGCGACTCGCCCACGTGCGGATCAGCGCACCGCCGCACGCTGCCGAGGAACGGCGAACCGGAAGCGTCAGCTTCTGGGTTGCCCCGGCTCACATGTCGGGGCGGAGCTGGGCGCCGGGCGGCTGACGCCGGGCGGTTCCCTTCCACTCGGTCCGCCCTTTCCCAGGATCGCATTCCTGTTTTTCTGGTTCGCAGCGGCCGTTGGGTCTGGTGAATCGGCGGCTCCGACGACTACAATCGCAGTATGGCTGGAAACTCATTCGGACAAGCGTTTCGCATTACGACAGCCGGCGAAAGTCACGGCGGCGGCAATGTGGTGATCATCGACGGGGTACCGCCCGGAATCCCGCTTTCCGAAGCGGACCTTCAGGTCGACTTGGATCGGCGGCGGCCGGGCCAGAGCCCGATCGTGACACAGCGGGATGAGCCGGACGTGCCGGAGATTCTATCGGGCGTCTTCGAAGGTCGGACCACGGGCACGAGTCTGGCCATTTTGATCCGCAATCGGGACCAACGCAGCCGCGACTACAGCGACATCAAGGACAAATACCGGCCGGGACACGCCGACTTTTCCTTCGACGCCAAATACGGTATTCGCGACTACCGCGGCGGCGGCCGATCCAGTGCGAGGGAAACGGCTGTGCGCGTCGCCGCGGGTGCGGTGGCGAAAAAGTTGCTGCAGCGCGAACTCGGCAGCCGCGTCGTCGGCTACGTAGTCCAAGTGGGATCGGTCCGGGCTCGCATTGAGGCTCCCGAACAGATCACGCTGGAACAGGTCGAGCGCCTGCCCGACGGAAGCCCCAATTGGGTCCGCTGCCCCGATCCCGACGCCGCCCGCCAGATGGTTCAGGCGATTGAGGAGGTCCGCAAGGCCGGCGATTCGATCGGCGGCGTGGTCGAAGTGGCGGCTACCGGGGTGCCGGCGGGTCTAGGGGAACCCGTCTTCGACAAGATCAAGGCCGACCTGGGCAAAGCGCTGTTGAGCCTTCCGGCGGTGATGGGTGTCGAATACGGTATTGGTTTCGGCTGCGCTTTGCTGCGCGGCAGCGAATGCAACGACATCTTCGTTCCCGCCGATCGACCCGGTCCGGGCGGCGGCCCGGCTATCACCACTCAGACCAACCGTCACGGCGGAATGCTCGGCGGAATCACAACCGGGATGCCGATCATTCTGCGAGCGGCGGTCAAACCCACCAGCAGCTTGCCGATCGAGCAACCCACCGTGACCACAGACGGCCAGCCGACGACCATCAAGACCCGCGGCCGACACGACCCGTGCCTTCTGCCTCGGATCGTGCCCGTGGCCGAAGCCATGGTGGCGATCGTACTGGCTGACCACTGGCTGCGGTGGAAGGCTCAGTGCGGCACGATGTCGTTGCCGAAGAGGAGAGAGGGTTAAAGGTTGAGCCAGAGCGGCGGCCGGGAATTGCACCGTTGTTCTCGGGCGGTAGGCCCGTCTGAGTCATCGCCCGCAACATTCCGCCGTCTGGCGGCATCCGGCAGAGACCTCTGGAGCCGAGCACCGGCCGGCTGACGCCAGCCGTTCGCCCTAGCATCGGATCACTCTCGACTCTCTGCTTACCGTTTTTGGGGATTGATCAGCCATGGTTTGGTATCAGCGTCAAATTCGGCTGCCTGCGTTATCGCGAGGGTGCCATCTAATCACGCATCACATAGAGCAGCAAATGCCGGAGATCGGGCAGATTCGTGTCGGTCTGCTGCACGTGTTTTTGATGCACACGTCGGCATCGCTGACGCTCAACGAAAACGCCGATCCGGATGTGCCGGAGGACCTGGACCGAGCCCTGAACACCATCGCGCCGGAGAGTTTTCCGTACCGGCATACGATCGAAGGACCGGATGACATGCCGGCTCATTTGAAGACGTCCCTGCTCGGCTGCTCGGTTACCATCCCCGTGCGCGAAGGCCGGCTCTGTCTGGGGACTTGGCAGGGCCTGTTTCTGTGCGAACATCGCAACCATGGCGGTTCCCGACGGCTGACATTGACGCTTCAAGGTGAACCGATGAGCTGAGCGGTCGCCGGGAGCGACCTACATCGTCGCCGGTCGGCGGCTGCCCCCGCAAACTTTCCCCAGGAGACGACCCCATGCGTATCAAACTCGACTACGGTCGGACCGGATTGGAGGTGGAACTGCCCGACGCGAACGTGGCGGGCGTCTTGCACATCCAGCCCGCTCCGCCGCTGACTGATCCTGTGACTGAGCTGGAACGCAAACTGCAACAACCGACGGCCACGCCGCCGCTTCGAGCGTTGGCCGAAGGGCGTCGGTCGGCTTGTGTCGTCATCTGCGATATCACGCGTCCCGTGCCGAACCGCGTGCTGTTGCCGCCGATCCTGCGGACGCTGGAATCAGCCGGCATCCCGCGCCAGAACATCCTCATTCTGATCGCGACCGGCCTGCATCGTCCGAACGAGGGCGACGAGTTGGTGGAATTGGTCGGGCCGGAGATCGCGGCTGCGTATCGCATCGAAAACCATCATGGCAAGAACCGGGACGAGCATGCGTTCCTGGGCGAGTCGCCGCGCGGGGTGCCCGTCTGGATCGACCGACGGTACGTGGAAGCCGAGCTGAAGATCACCGTCGGGCTGATCGAACCGCACC
>JAADHY010000241.1 GCA_013151585.1 Planctomycetota bacterium | reverse complement strand
CCTCACCAACGTAGCGGACCGGACAGGTTCCCAATTCTGTGATGAACTTAGGACTTCGGTCGCCAAAAGGCGTTTTCAAAAAGTCCAGGATCAGTTTCACGCCATTGGAGTATCGGCAAACGATCTTGTCCTCCTGCGGTTCATACTCGATCGGCATGGTGTCGTCGGCCCCGATAGCCCATTGGCACAAATCGACGGTGTGAGCGCCCCAGTCGAGTAGTCGGGCTCCGGAATCGAAATCCCAGTAGCCCCGCCAGCCTCCACGCACGTACGTCTCGTTGTAGGGGCGCCAGGGAGCTGGCCCGAGCCACAGGTTCCAGTCTACGACGTCTCTCGGCGGTGTCGGCTGGCGCGGCAGCCAGTCGTTCTTTAAGACAGGTTCGTACACCGACGCATGTAGCGTGTGAACCTGGCCAAGTTTCCCGCTCTGGACCAAACGTACTGCCGCCTGGAAGTTCGGCACGCTTCGCCGCTGCGTCCCCGCTTGAAAAATTCGTTTGGTCCGGCGAAACGTCTCCGCCAGCTGCTCACACAGCTCAATCGTGATCCCGCACGGTTTCTCGCTGTAGACGTCCTTGCCAGCTTCGGCCGCCATCATCGATGCCGGCGCGTGCCATCGGTCGCCCGTGGCGATCAACACGGCGTCAATGTCCTTGCGATCGAGCAATTCGCGGAAGTCACGATACAAGGCGCAGTCCCGGTTGCCGTAGTGTTCATCGACCAGTTTCTTGCCCGCTTCGCGTCGCTTGGCTTGCACGTCGGCGATGGCCAGGCAGCGCACGTCCGGAAGTTTCAGCATGGCCTTCAAGTCATAAGTCGCGCGAGGCCCGATGCCGATCACACCCAACCCAATCCGCTCGCTGGCCGGCACCTGTCCTCCCGCTCCAACGGCCGATGCCGGCACCAGCCACGGCGCCGACACCACGGCGGACAGCGCGACCGAATCGCCCAAAAACTGCCTTCGTGTCCTTCCCCGGTCGGTGGCTCGATGCTTCTTCATCCCCATACTCCTGCTCTCAAATGTGAAGTCGGCTCAAAACACTGTGCCAGGACACCGCGAGTCGCCTGGCCCCGCGGCTTGGTTGCGGGAAACGATGAGCAGTCGCCCTCGCGGACCACCAGTCCTTCCCCGATTCCCGTCAGAGCCTTAATCCCCCCGTTCGATGTCACACCGAGCGGGCTCGATAGCCAGTTTACTGGAAAGGAGCGACTGATTTGTAGCTCGCAGCACCGAACCAAGCGGGCCGCTTCCGAAGGATGCAAGGCTTTTTTCGATGCGCGGTGGCCACCCTGCCCGCTCCTGCCGAAGCAGCCTCGAATCGCCGCAGTCCGAAAGGAGCCCGAAGCGGCGTCGCCCGGGCCAATCTGAACGTCGTTTTCGCTGCGAGGCCGTTGTGGCCACGACGTTCACTTTGCTTGAGGCTCTTTCCGCCGGTCCGTTCTTCCAGGAGACGCGACGAGCGGAGCAGTTCTGCCGGGGAGACGCTCCTGGTAGAATGATCGCACGCGGTCCGCATGCAGAACGTTGAGACCAGAGCTGAGGTGATCGCACGATGGAAAAGCGAAACCAGAGGAAGTCATGGACCGAAACGAGGCGGAACGGTTTGGCGGCTGTCCTGCTTTCGGCGGTTGGTTTTCTCGTCACACTGTGGACAACAGCTCTACGGCCTGGCGCAGCCCCGCCGGACCGGCCGTTTCCAGCCGTTGTGCGAAGTGCAACGAGCACGCTGGAAAAGTTGGTGCAAGCCATTCGGCAGCAGGTTTCGAACGAAGAGGCGGCGTGGATGCGGCAAGCGACACGGGAGCAGCTTAAAGGGTGCCGCATCCGAGGCGTCGGCGGTGTGTGGCTCTATACTCCGGACGGCGTGGGTAATTATCGCGCATTGTGGACGCGCGACTTCGCGTACATGGTCATGTACGCTGGCGACCTGATCGCGCCAAGCGATGTCAAAGCTTGTATCCGATACCTGCTGCGCGGCCAGCGCGACGACGGGTGCATGCCGGACCGCGTGACAGCGGCCGGCAAAGCTGTCTACAGCCCCGGCGGTGAACAGCATCCTCTGGCCGACCATGCCCTAGACAACGGGGCGTTCATGGCATTGCTCGTTTGTGCATACACTCGGCGACACGGTGACTGGGACCTGTTCCGGGATGTTGAGCCCGCGTTGCGCCGCGGCTTGGACCACACACGCCGGGCGGCCAACGGGTTGGTCTACAACCCGCCCGAGTCGCCCCAATGTCCGTACGGCTTTACCGACACGGTGGCGAAAACAGGGCATTTGCTGTTTTGCTCGGTTTTGTACTACGACGCGTGCCGCCGGATGGCGGACGCATGTCGCCAAGCCCGCTGCGGCGACCCCGACCAATACGATCGCCGAGCAGAGCGGATCCGAAAGAGCCTGTCCGTGCTGTGGAACGATCAGGCTGGCATGTTCTGGGCGGCCGACCGCGACTGCAAACAAATCGACATTTGGGGCAGCGCCTTGGCGGTTCAGGTCGGATGCGCCAGCCGAGAGCAGGCGGATCGGATCGCCAAGTATTTGGTCCGGCATTATGACCAGATCATCGAGCGTGGACAAGTGCGTCACCTGCCGGCGGGCCAAACCTGGCAGCGGCTGCTCACACCGATTCGGCCGGGGACGTACCAGAACGGCGCGTACTGGGCAACGCCAATCGCCTGGGTTGCTCCCACCATCGCCGGCCGCGACCTGAGCTTGGCCGTGCGCATGGTGCGGGACGTCATCGCCGATTTCCGCCGACGGGGAATCGCCGAGTGTATCAACGGACCGCGCCAGCGCGTGCTCAACTACGTCGCCAGCGCAACGAACGTGTATTTTCTCACGAAGCGCAAGGGCAATGATTGAGGTCTTCGAGTCTTTGAAATGGAGACTCTCCGATGAGATGTCTTTCGCCGATAGCCAAGCCACCGTTTGCAGCCGTGGGTTTGATCTACTTGCTGATAGCTAGCGTTTCGGCTCGGGCTGCTGAATCTCCGCGGTCGCTGTGTTTCGAGAACGACGGCGAGCTGTCCGTCTGGGATTCAACGGGAGAGGTGCAGTTCGATCGGGAACGGAACCGGGACGGTTCGGCGGGCGGGGCGTTGCGTGTCGGGCCGGGAGCTCGGGCCGTGTGGCGGTTCGCCGAAAAGAACATCTCCGGCACAGTTGACCTCTGGATTTACGACGACGGCTCCGCCTCTGCTGATCCGAAGAAACATGCCGCCGGGCCCATGTGGGGCGTCACCCAAGAGGATGGATCGGTCCTGGTCATCGGTGCCATCTATGCTCCGTATCTTTCCGGCGATCGCACGTATGCCGTCAGCGACTTCGCCCCTTTCAGGAACGAGCGGCCGTGGTGGAAGGTGCAGTATCTCGGGCTGAGGCGCCAGCCGGGCTGGCATCGGTGGACGTTCCATTTTGACCCGGACGCCGGGCTGACCATCCTCCACAATGGCCAAGACGTGAACGCTCGCCGCCAGGTTTTCCGTTGGAACCGGACATCGCTCCGGGGGCTGACCGGTGTGATCCTTTTCGGCGACCAAACCGACGCGAAACAGACGCTGTGGGTGGACGATGTGCGCATCGAACTCGGTGAGCCACCGCGGGTCGAGCCGCTCTGGCCGCCTCCGCCGCCCAAAGGGCTGCGGCCTCGTCCGCTGGCCGCCGAATGGACGTCCACTCCGTTTCGCCGTTGGCAGCACGGCCCGCCTGATCGCCCCGATTACTTCCCCATCGCAGTGTGGTTGCAGAACCCGTGCAACGCGGCGCGGTACAAACAAGCTGGATTCAACCTGTACGTTGGCCTATGGAAGGGCCCGACTGAGGAGCAACTGAGCGACCTGCGCAAGGCCGGCATGCCGGTCATTTGTCCCCAGAACGACGTAGGTCTCCGTCATCGGAACGACCCGATCATCGTCGGCTGGATGCACGGTGACGAACCCGACAACGCCCAGCGGCGTCCGGACGGCAAGGGATACGGTCCGCCGATTCCTCCCCAGCGAATCATCGAGGGTTACCGCAAAATGCTTGCCACCGACTCGACTCGCCCAGTCATGCTCAACCTGGGCCAAGGGGTTGCGTGGGACGGTTGGCGGGGCCGCGGTGTGCGCACGAACCATCCCGAGGACTACGTCGAGTACGTTCAGGGCGCGGACATCATTTCCTTCGACATTTACCCAGCCGTGCATTCGCACCCGGACGTCGCTGGCCGCTTGTGGTACGTCCCCTTTGGCGTGACGCGGCTGAGGCAGTGGACCGGCGACCGAAAGATCGTCTGGAACTGCATCGAATGCACTCGGATCAACAATCCCAACGTCAAGCCCACGCCGCAGCAAGTAAAGGCGGAAGTGTGGATGTCGATCATCTTCGGATCGCGCGGCCTGATCTATTTCGTGCACCAGTTCAAGCCGAAGTTCATCGAAGCGGGCCTTTTGGCCGATCCCGAGATGCTGCAAGCCGTGACGGCCATCAATCGGCAGGTCCATGCACTGGCGGCGGTGATCAACAGCCCGCCGGTTCCCGAGGCCGGATCGGTCACCACTTCCGACCAACGGGTACCGGTGGCCATGACGGTGCGGCGTCACGAAGGCGCGACTTACGTCTTTGCGGTG
>JAADHY010000163.1 GCA_013151585.1 Planctomycetota bacterium | reverse complement strand
CGATCGCCTTCCCGCTGTTTTATCTCGGAGCCGCCGTGCCTTTCTGGGCGGGAACAGGGCTGATGCTCGTGGCGCTCACCCTCATCCTGACCAACGCCAAACGCGGTGTCGATTTTGCCCCGGCGACAGAGTAGCGGCCGCCAGAGACAGGCAAACGAGGATGCTCGGCTCCGACACCCGGCCACCGTCTCAGCGTGGGTTGGGGAAGAAAGGCAAGCTGGCCACCAGCCGGCGCAGGCACAAACGCGGCGTGTTGACATCACGTTTTTTCGCCCGGAGGACGACATCCTGCCCGCTGCATCCTCGGTTTCGTGCGGAGCACGCTTCCCCTCGGTTGGGCTCGTGGCAAAGCCGCTCGGCTGTCAGCGAGATGACTGCAATTCGAGGGACTTTTTTGTCAAGTCTGGGCGTGGTCCAGCGCTTCCGCGAAGCGGCTGACGATCTCTTCGGTTGGCTCCATGCCGACGGAAACGCGGATCAAGTAACGCGACACCCCGCAGCGTTCGACGAATTCCAGTTCCTGATAATGGGCCAAAATGGTGTAAGGGCAACTGAGTGTGTAGTTCGTACCGAGGTTTGGTCCTTTGGCAACCCGCAGGGCGTCGAAAACGGCTGGGGCATTGGTGGCCGGATCGATGACTTCGAAAGAGAGCAGGCCGCCGTAACCCGCGCCGGGCAGTCGAAAGGCATGGTAGTTCTCTACGGTTTCATACTTCGGATAGTACACACGCGAGACTGCCGGATGGTCAGCCAAGAACTCCGCCAACGTTTCGGCATTGTGGTTGATCCGTTGCATCCGCTCGGGACAGTCGCGGCTATTACGTTCCAGAACAAGGGCGTCGGCGTCAAACAGCAGGTCTTCGAACTCGGTTGCCAGGATCTCCCGAAGCTCGGAATAGAACGGGCTGCTCGTGTTCAGAATCAGCGCACCACCCATGACGTCGCCCACACCGGAGAAGTACTTCGTCAGGCTGGTGACCAGGACGTCGGCCAGCGGCAACATCCTGAGGTTGGTGATCGCGCCGAGTGTATCGTCGATCAAAAGCGGAACCCGACGCTGTTGCGTCAGTTCGCGTAGCGCTTGGATGTCCGGGCTTCGCAAAAGAGGATTGCTGGGGATTTCACAAAAAATGCCAAGGACATTTTCTGTCGCCAGCCGTTCGGTCAATTCCGTCAGTTCCCGCTCATCTCCGATCGGATAGAAAAGAACGGGTTCGCCCGCAGAAGCATTCAAGCGGGAGAAACGCTGCTGGATTTTCAATGTGTCGACGTAAGGAAAACCGAACTGCACGCTGCGACGCTCCAGACACCGATTCTGGAAAAGCCGATAGGCCAGGAAAATGGCGGCCATGCCGGTCGGGAGGAGAAACACATCTTCGGCCCGGCTTCCGGTCCATTCTGCGACGCGGCGGCGGATGGTCGACTTGGCGTCCGCTGTGCTGTCTGTCACAGCGGCTTCTCCCAAAACGACCTGAGCCAGTCGGGAGGAAACGATCTCGCCGGTATGCCGCCAATAGGCCTCGACCTGTTCTCGGGCCGATTCCGGGAAACACACCGCGTGCAAGTCTCGGTTGCCGAGATCGTGAACGGAAATCTCTTCCAAAGTACCGGCGACTGACGACGAAGGAATTCGGTGCAGCGTTGGGCGACACGCTCGGACGGAAAGACGTAACACGACTGGCCCGGCCGAGCGAAGCGGCGTTCAGCATCCGCAAACAGCCGCCGCACGATCCGGTTCAGAAAAAAACGCTGATAGCCGGCCTGCATCCTGTTGAGGACTTCCGGATCAGATTCCTCATAACCGATGTTGTGACGCCAAAGAGGCAGGCAGACGGACAGCGCGTGCTCCGAGTCTGGAATTGGTTTGCCAATATCTTCGGCCGTCCACCAGGATTGCGAGAAGTTCCACTCCATGTTGTTCAACGTCCGCTACTGCATTTTATGGGATGGTGGTTGCAGACTCTCACTCGTTCGAAATCGCGAACAATGTTCGCGCCGTTGTGGCCGGCGCCCGCAGCCGCACCGTTCAAGCTTCCTCGCTTCCCACAATCTTTTCGATCAACATTTGTCGGACCAGTTTGGGGTCAGCTCCTTTCACTTCTCGCATCACTTCGCCGATCAGCCGGCCGATGGCTGCCTGTTTTCCGTTGCGAAAGTCGTTGGCTGCCTTTTCGTTCCGGGCAATGACCGCGGTGATGACTCCTTCCAACTGGCCGGCGTCGGAAACCAGAGCCAAACCCCGCTCATTGATGATTTGATCGATCCGCCCTGCTGACGGAGGTGTGCCCGAATCGGCACCGGCCAGCAGTTCTGCAAACACATCCCGCGCGCTCTTGGTCGTCAACTCTCTGGCGCTGATCTTCTTCAGCAGGAAGGCCAAGTCGTCTGCGCTGATCGGAAACTTGTCAATGTCGACCTTACGCTGGTTCATCTCGCGGAGCACGTCCTGAGTGACCCAATTGGCCGCCTGCTTGCCGTCCTCGCACTCTTGAGCGACTCGCTCAAAATAGTCAGCGAAACGCCGGCCCTGATCGATGATGACCGAAGCGTCGTACTGCGACAACCCATACTGCTGTCGGAACCGTTCCCGTCGAGCGGCCGGCAGTTCGCACAATTCCCCGCGGATTTCCTCCAGCAATTTGTCGCTGACCGTCACCGGGACCAGGTCAGGATCGGGGAAATAGCGGTAGTCGGAGGCCTCCTCTTTGCCTCGCTGGCCGAAAGTGATCTCGCGTTTCTCGTCCCACCCGCGTGTTTGCTTGGGGACGTCTCCGAGCCGATGACCTGTACTGCGGAACTCGTCCAGTTGTCGTCCGACCTCGTACTGGAGGGCCAATTCAACTGCGCGAAAGCTGTTCAGGTTCTTCACTTCCACGATTGGCGTGGCAATCGTCTCGTCGCCCTCCTGCAGGTGTAGGTTGATATTCGCGTCACAGCGCAGGCTGCCCTCCTGCATGTTGCAATCCGAAACGCCCAAATATGTCAGAAGCAGCTTCAGTTCTTCCAGATATCGTCTTGCTTCGGCTGGCGAGCGGATGTCCGGCTTCGAGACGATCTCGAGCAGCGGTGTGCCGGCCCGATTCAGATCGACTCGACTGTCGGTCCCACGGCCGGTCTCGTCATGCAGATTCTTGCCGGCGTCTTCCTCCAAGTGGACTCGGATGATGCCGATCCGCCGCTTTTCGGAAAACTCTTCATCTGAAGCGACCTCCAGCCACCCGTCGTGGCTGAAAGGCAAATCGTACTGACTGATCTGATAGTTCTTCGGTAGGTCGGGATAGTAGTACTGCTTTCGGTCCCACTTGGTAAATCGGGCGATTCGGCAGTTCAGAGCCAGTGCGGTCTTCAGCGCCAAGCGGAACGCTTCGCGGTTCATCACTGGCAGCACGCCGGGCATTCCCAAACAGACAGGGCAAGTCTGCACGTTGGGATTCTCAGGATTGAACAGATTCACGCAACCGCAAAAGACTTTCGTCTTCGTCAGCAATTGCACGTGGACTTCAAGTCCGATAACGACGGTGTAATCCTTGGTTGTGTCTGTCGCCATTGGTTCAACCCGTTGCGCGACGCGTTTGGCCAACGTCGCGTTTGAGCGTCCTTGTGTTGTCCGGTTCACTTCGTTGCGGGCCGCGAAAAGCCGAGTCTTGACTTGACCTTATTCCCCCGCTTGCGGCGTCAGCATCAGCTTGGGCCGTCGCCGATGCCAATCGGTTTCCCGTTCAAACATCCGCGCGGCACGCAGAAGGCGTTCTTCTTCGAATGGTGGTGCCATGAGCTGCAAGCCGATAGGCAGCCCCTCACGGCTCAGGCCGGCCGGAATCGATATTCCGGGGATGCCCGCCAGATTCGCGCTGATCGTGTAAATGTCCGACAAATACATCGCCAGCGGATCATCGACCAACTCACCGATCCGGAAAGCGGGCGTCGGCGAAACCGGCCCGGCGATGACATCCACCTTCGCGAAAGCCTCATCAAAGTCGCGTCGGATGAGCCGCAGGACCTTCAGCGCCTTCAAGTAGTAGGCGTCGTAATAGCCGGCGGACAGCGCATAAGTCCCCAGCATGATCCGGCGCTTCACTTCTGCGCCGAATCCTTCGCCCCGCGTGGTCGAATACATGTCAACCATGTTCGAAAACTGCTGAGCCCGAAAGCCGTAGTGCACGCCGTCGTACCGGGCCAGATTGCTGGAAGCTTCCGACGGAGCGATCAGGTAGTACGTGGCCACGGCGTAGCGGGAATGGGGCAACCGCACTTTTTCGATTCGCGCCCCGAGGCTCTCATAGATCTTCAGTGCGTCTTGTACGGCTGATTCGACTTCAGCGTCGAGGCCTTCGGTGAAGTGTTCCTCGACGATCCCGATGCGCAGACCGTCCAAAGGTTGGTCAAGACGCTCGGTATAGCGAGGGACCGGCCGGTCAGCGCAGGTCGAGTCACGGCTGTCGTAACCCGCTAGGACTTCCATCAGCAAAGCCGCTCCGTGGACGTCGTTGGCGAACGGGCCGATCTGGTCCAACGAGCTGGCGTAAGCCACCAGCCCGTACCGCGACACGCGGCCGTACGTCGGCTTCATCCCCACGACGCCACAAAAGGACGCCGGCTGGCGGATTGAGCCGCCGGTGTCGCTTCCCACCGCGATGGGGGCCATCCCGGCCGCCACGGCCGCGGCTGATCCCCCGCTGGAACCGCCGGGAGCGTGCTCCAGATTCCACGGATTTCGTGTTTTTTGAAACGCGGAATTCTCGGTCGACGAGCCCATCGCGAACTCGTCCATGTTGGTTTTCCCGAGGAGCACGGCATCTTCGGCCTTCAAGCGTTCGATGACGTGAGCATCATAAGGCGGCACGAAGTTTTGCAACATGCGGCTGGCACATGTCGTCGGTTGCCCCTGGGTGCAAAGGACGTCTTTCACCGCCACGGGCAAACCGCCCAATCGGCCCAACGACTGACCGTTTCGTCGTTTCTGGTCGACGGCCTCCGCTTGCTGAAGGGCTCTTTCGGGATCGACGTGCAAAAACGCTTGCACGGCCACGTCCCGGGTCTGAATGGCGTCCAAGAAGGCTTGCGTCACCTCAACGCAGCTCAACTCGTTCTGCTCCATTGCTCGGAGCAGCTCGGCGGCCGTTGCCTGAGTAATCTCCATCGGAGTTCCCATCTTTCCGGTTGCCGCGGTTCACTTCCGGCTTTGGAGGCGGCTGCCCCTGGCGAAGCGAACCCGCACTCGCAATCGATCACACCTCTTCCAGGATTTGAGGAACCAAGAAGAACTTACCGTCCGTTTTGGGGGCGTTGGCCAAGGCCTGTTCCCTGGACAGCGACGGCGTGGGCACGTCGTCGCGAAAAACGTTCTTCATCTCCACGGCATGTGCCATGGGTTCCACGTCATCCGTATTCACTTCGTTGAGAATGGCCACATATTCCAAGACTTTGCCCAACTGGGCCGTGAACCTATCGAGCTCCGTGTCACTCAACTTCAATCGAGCCAACACGGCGACCTTCTCGACTTCTTCGCGCGTCAGCGTTTTTTCCATGAGTCTCTCCGTTCGGTCGTTCTTCGCCCCAGGCGGCCCGAAGCGGATTCTCGGATGGGAGAATCCGTCAAATGGTGGCACTTCCTGAGCGCCGCCGGTGTCCCCCCGCGGCGAAACAGCCACAACACTCTCGCCGATTGGAATCGAGAGCGCCAGGGCGATTCCCCAAGAACCTCCCTGCGTCTCCCGCAATCTCGCCAAAAGACCTGCCGACCAGTGCGCCGGCAGATACACACACCCAGGTTGGCGTGCCTGCGATGTCGCAACTAATCATAGGTTTAATGAATCGCACAGCACTGTGACGACTGCCGCGACCGTCGACTCCAAGGCAAACCGCCGCGAGATGTCTGATATTAGCTGGCCCCTTCCACGTTGCCCCGCAATCGGCACGCCGGCCACTGGTCCGGAGGCAACGACGACAGGTGATGGAGTCCACCGGATCGACCGCTCCGCCTTGCCCACCTATTGAGCCACTCGCGCGGCAATGCAAAACTCTTTCTTCAGCCGCGGCGAAAACCGCCGGGGCACAACTGGCGAGCCTTGTCTGCGGAAACCTCGCCCGCGTCGAGACCCCAATTCTCGTGGTCAAGCCGCAGCGCCTTTCCTAAGAGCTTATCCGAAAACCTCGTTTTGGTCTTGTAAGAAAAGCGAACCCTCTCGGAAAATCTTGGCCGCAAAGGACTTCGATTTTCCAA